>CAYYNG010000229.1:0-2512 GCA_964472435.1 uncultured Hyphomonadaceae bacterium
CGTTGGGTGGATGGGAGGGGGCGGGTGGCGCCGCCCCCGTGGCGCTGCGGGCGGGCGCGGACGTGCAGTTCAACGGCTTGACGGTCGGCGAGGTGGAGCGGGTGCAGATCGCCCCGAACGCCGACAGCCTCGTGCGCGCGCGCATCCGCATCGACAGCACGACGCCCATTCGGACCGACTCCGTCGCATCGATCGCGACGGCCGGGCTCACCGGCGTCACCTATGTTTTGATCGAGCCGGGCACCCCGGGCCGGCCGCTGGTGCAGCGGCGGTTGGGCGATCCCATCCCTGTGATCCAATCCAAGCGCGCGCCTTTGGCCGATCTTTTCGCCGGCGGGGCCGACATTGTTCAATCGGCGAACATTGCGCTGGCGCGGGCGACAACCATCCTCAGCGACGAGAATATCGCCACCTTCTCAAGCATATTGTCCAATATCGAGACGATTTCGACCAATCTCGCAAGCGATGACGGCGCCATTCAGGAGGCGGCCGAGACCCTGCGGAGCCTTCGGCGGACGAGCGACGAAATCGCAGACGCGAGCGCGGCGCTGGAGCGCCTCGCCGGATCGTCCGACGCTGCGATCGCCGAGCTTCTGCCCGATGCGACCGCGACCCTTGCTGATCTTCGCCGCGCGATCGCCGCCGCCGAACAAACCATCGCCGACAGCGGCGCGGCGGTCCGGTCCGCAGGCGACGCCATCGAGGGGCCGGCGCTGATCACGATCGAGGAATACCGCCTGATGGCGCAGGACCTCCGGATCCTGGTCGGCCGGCTCGACGGCCTCGCCCGCGAGCTCGAGCAAAATCCCCAAGCCATCATTCTCGGCGATCCCCAACCCTATGAGAGGACCCGGTGATGCCGCCACGCCTCCCCGCCGCCATCGCCGCGGTTTTCATCGCCGCCGGATGCATCTCGGTTTTGCCGGAGCCGCAAGCGCCGGACGGCCTTTATCGGATCGGACCGGTTACAGACGCGAGCGTCTCATTGCCCGCCTCCTTGGTCGTCCGCGAGCCCATCGCGCCCCGTGTCTTGGCGGGCCGCTCAATCGTGGCCGAGGACGAAGACGGCGCGCTCACGCTGGTCTCGGGCGCGGAATGGGCGGATGCGCCGACGCGCATGATGCAATTCGCGTTGATCGACATGTTCGCCGTCGAACCCGGCGGTCCGCTGGCGACGTCGCCGCAGGCCGGCGCGCGCGGCGAGGTCGAGCTCAGCTGGCGGGTCTCCGACTTTTCGCTCCGCGGCCGCATGGCCCGGTGCCGGCTGGAGCTCACCTTGCTCGACGGCGCAAGCCGCGCGCCCATCGCCCGGCGCACGATCCAAGCGGAGTCCATGGCCGCGGGCGAGTCCGCAAACGCGCGCGCGACGGCGCTGCGGGCCGCTGCCTTGTCGGCGCTCGACCAATCGGCGCGGTTCGTTTCCGATCAGTCGGCGGCTTTCGCCATCGAAGGCTGAGGGCGGCCGGACAAGTCGGCTAAAGCGTCGGTCTTTCGTTACACTCCAGACCGTCGCTTTGGGTCCTTGTTCTAGCGCAAGTATCTGTTCGCAAACCATGCCGTTTGCTCCGAACTTGCTTTAGGCGACGTCAAGTTTCGGCACAGCATCGCATTGGCCGATCGGCAGATAGATCGCCGCCGTCGTGCCCTTCCCCTTTTGGCTCGCCATGGCGAGCCGGCCGCCGTGCATCTCGGCGAAGGATTTCGTGAGCGCGAGCCCGAGCCCCGTGCCTTCCTGGTGCACATCTGAGGCGTCTTTGATTTGCTCGAACGGCCGAGCGAGGCGCGGCAAATCCTCTTCGGAAATGCCGACCCCGTTGTCGCTGACCGAGATGCGGATACTGTCGCCCTTACGGCGAACCGCCACGGCGATTCGGCCGTTCTCGCCGGTGAATTTAATCGCGTTCGAGACGAGGTTAAGCACCATTTGACGCACGGCTCGGTGGTCGGCGTCGATGTCCGGCAGGTCCGGTTCGGCCTGCAGCGTCAATTGGATCGCCTTCTCTTCGGCTTTTCGACGAACCATTCGGATCGCGGCGTCTACAGGATCGACAGGATCGATGGGCTGCGGATTGATGCTCATCTTGCCCGCCTCGATTTTCGCCATGTCCAAGATGTCGTTGATCATGTCCAGAAGATGCTGACCCGACATGAGTATGTCTTTTGCGTAGCCTTTGTAGCGCGCGTCGCCCAGGGGCCCGTACAGCTCGCTTGCGAGGATTTCAGAGAAGCCGTTCACCGCGTTCAGCGGCGTTCGAAGCTCGTGGCTCATATTGGCGAGGAAGGCGCTCTTCGTCGTTGCGGCATACTCGGCGCGCGCTTTCTCTTCGGCGTATTTCTGCGCCATCGCTTCGGCCCGCTGCTCTGATATTTCAAGCTTTCGGACGAGGATTTTCAGCTTTTCCCGCTCCCGCCGAAGCTCTTCATTGCTTTTGACGGTCTCGGACACATCCATGCCCAGGGTGATGAGCCCGCCGTCCGGCCTGAGGCCATCTATAAACTTAAGACCAAACCC
>CAYYNG010000229.1:2522-4190 GCA_964472435.1 uncultured Hyphomonadaceae bacterium
GCGTGCGGCGATCTAGAAGCTTCAGCCACACGCCGGAGGTCAGCTGGACGAATTGGACGCCGTCTTCGGTCTTGCTGATCTGTTCGCGGCGGATGGCCCCGGCGCGCGCCGCCACGATCGTGTCGTAGCCGCGGCCGACCTGCAGCGCGCCGTCGAGGTTGAAGGCCGTGGCATAGGCGCGGTTCCAGTAAAGGAGCCGGCGACGCTTGTCCCAGATCGCAAGGGGGCCGGAGAAGCTTTCGATGGCGAGGTGAAGTCGGCGTTCGGCGCTCTTCAGCCGCTCTTCGGCTTCGATCCGGTCGCTGACATCGGTGGCGATGCCGGCATGGTGGGGGACCTCTTCCGTCGAGTCCGCGGTCTCGCACCCGCGGATCTCGATCCATTTCACCCCGTCCGGCGTCTCGGTGCGGAACGTATTGTCCACCCGGCCGGTGGTGCGGCTGCGCTCCATGGCGGACCTCAAGCGGTCGCAGTCGCCATAGGCGAACCGTTTACACACCTCTTCATGGGCGTGATCGCCACCTTCGGCGAGGCCGAGCATCAGGGCGAATTGGTCGCTGACCGTCACCCGGTTTTCGGTCGGGCTCCATTCCCAGGAGCCGGCGTTCGCGCCTTCCATCACAAGGTCGAAGAAATGCGCAGCGTCCGCCTCCGATTGGCGCGCCGCTCGTCGCTCTTTGTCGCCCCTCCGCAGCAAACGATAGAACCCCAGCAAGGCGAAGCCGGTCGCCAGGACGATCAATAGATAAACGCCGGCTCGAATCCGATCCGCATCGCTCACAACGGGTCGCTCCCCGGCGGCGCAGAGGTGGAGCGCGGTGAAGCCCAGAGGCTCGCAGACCGTCAGCCTGCGGCGTCCCTCGATGGTGATCTCAGAGGGGTTCGGCGCGGTGGTCAGCGTCGCGGCGGCGTTCGAGGCGAGGCCTTGCAGCCAGCGCTCGGCCGGGCCGTACGCCAACATGGACGCCGCCCCGGCGGCGTCGATCACGACGACCACGTCGCCCTTGTCCGAGAGCGCGATCCGATCGGTTGTTTGGCCGAGCGCCAGGATCGCTTCAGCCGCCGCGCGGTCCCGACCGCCCGGCGCGGACTGGGCCGCGGGGCGCAGCGCGACGACGCGCTCGGCTTCCGGGAACACGTCGGAGGTGTCGGCCTCGCCTCGGGCTTGCTGGCTGCGCGCCAAGACGCTCGAGACGGCGGCGGCGCGATCGCTGAACTGGGCCGCTGCGACGGCGATCTCTTGTTCAAAGGCGGCGCGCGCTGCGCGATTGCCCGCCTGCCAGTCCTGCCACCCCAAAAGCGCGAGCGCCGACGCTTCGGCCGCCAGGATGCCGGCCGCCATGACCGCCAGCGCAACGCCGCTCGGCGAGCGCGGCTCGGTCGGACCCGAGGTCGAGGCGGCGTTGGTTTTCAAGACAGACTCGCCCCAGCTTGCACGCCGGCGGCGCGCGGTTCATGCTCGGCGCAGAGAATCTTTTCGGAAAGTTAATACGAGGTTTCCCGATCCGCATTCAGGCGAGCGATCGGGCGACGATATCCTCGGCGTTTTTCGATAGCCCAGCGGCTTCCAGGCGCCTCAACGCCGCCTCCGCATGGCCCCGCGCCGGATCCGCCAGTCGCCGCCATTGCTCGAAACTGGTAAGCAGGCGGGCGGCGAGCGCCGGGTTC
>CAYYNG010000230.1:0-4169 GCA_964472435.1 uncultured Hyphomonadaceae bacterium
GGATCCTCCTCCATCAACGGCATGATCTATATTCGCGGCCACGCCAGGGACTATGACCAATGGCGGCAGATGGGCCTGGAGGGCTGGGGGTACGCCGATGTCCTGCCTTATTTCCGCCGGTCCGAGCACTATGAAGGCGGGGCGTCGGCCTGGCATGGCGAGGGCGGGCCGCTTTGGGTCTCCGACAGTCCGCTCGACTCCCCCATCCATCGGGCCTTCCTCCAGGCGGGCCGCGAGGCCGGACACCCGATGACCGAGGATTTCAACGGCGAACAGCAGTTCGGGTTCGGCCCGTATCAGCGGACGATCCGCGACGGCGACCGCTGGAGCGCATCCTTCGGCTATTTGCGACCGATTGAGAAGGTGCGGGACAATCTCACCATCGTTTCAACCGGTCTCGTCACGAAGGTGGAGCTCGACGCCGGCCGCGCCGTCGGCGTGCAGGCGGTCGAAGGCAAGGGCGGTTCGCCGCTGTCCATCCGCGCCGACCGCGAGGTCGTCGTTTGCGCAGGGGCCGTCCAGTCGCCTCAGCTCTTGATGTTGTCCGGTATCGGGGACCCGGACCTCTTGCGCGCCCAGGGGATCGAGGTGGCGGTCGAACTCCCAGAGGTCGGGCGCAATCTCCAAGACCATCTCGACGTGACCGTGATCCATGAAATGACCCAGCCCCTGTCGGCGTATTCTCAGCAGGCGGGGCTTAAGAAATTCGGCGTTGCGCTGAATTACATGATCCGCAAGAAGGGGCCCGGCCGGGACAATTTCCTCCAGGCGGGCGCGTTCCTGAAGTCCCGGGCGGGGCTCGACCGGCCCGATCTGCAGGTCCACCTCGTCAATGCGATCGTCATCGACCACGGCAACCATGACGCCGGAAAGGACGGGTTCACCGTCCACGCTTGCCAGCTTCGCCCGGAGAGCCGGGGGACGGTTGGTCTGCGGTCCGCCGATCCCTTCGATGCGCCGGCGATCGATCCCAACTACCTTGCGGAGGCGGAGGATCGCCGCGCCATGCGCGAGGCGGTCAAAATGCTTCGCGAAGTGTGCGGCCAGAACGCACTCGCGCCCTATCGCGGCGGCGAGATCCTGCCCGGCGCGGCCGTCGCGACCGATGACGAGATCGACGCGTTCATCCGGCGCACCGGGGAGACGATCTACCACCCCGTCGGCACGGTGCGGATGGGCGTCGATCCGGCCGCGCCGCTGGACCCGGCGCTTCGCGTGCGGGGCGTCGAAGGCCTGCGCGTGGTCGACGCGTCGGTGATGCCGACTTTGATCGGCGGCAACACGAACGCGCCGACCATCATGATCGCGGAGAAAGCGGCGGACCTGATCGCCGGCCGACCGGCTCTGGCCCCGGAAGAAGCGCCGATCGCGATGGCCGAGGCCTAGTCGTTGCTGGCGATCAGGCGCAGGTGGAAACCGGCGGCCTTCGGCTCGGGGAGCAGGACGGCGGCGAGCCTGTGCCGCTGGATCGGACGGCCGCCGATCATCGGCTCGCCGCCTAGCGTTTGGTAGAGCCCCAGCATGCGGCCGCTTCGCGTCGTCGGCCGGTCGAGCGGCGCGAGCGCGATCTCGAGCTCCACGCGGCGCCCGTCGATTGTTTCGCCGTAGGCGCGAATTACGCCAGGCTCGTTTTCGAGTCGGATCGTTTCCAAAAGCCCGGCGATCATGCCCCGGTCCTGGCCGGTCCAAAACGTCAAGAAATCCAGCGTACTCGTATCCCGGCCGAGCAGGGCGGGCATCCGCTCCCCCGACAGCCGGAACGGCGCCCGGTTCGCATTGCTCGCCTCGATCACGAACAGACGGCTGACGATTTCGGGAAAGTCGCCCGACGCGGCCGCCATGTCCGCCGCGCCGGCGGCCATCCGCCGCCAAGCCTGCAACATCGCCTGCGTGTTGGGATGAAGCGAAGTATCCAGCATTCCAAGTCCCTGCCAGCCAAACCGGGCGGGGCGTCGCAAGCGCCGAGCCAGCCGAGCCGCCCCGATTCGGCGCGTTCGTCGCGCGCCGGGCGAGCCGAGGCCGCGGTCGTGAATATCGATTGGGGAACTTTCGCCGGAAAAGCCGCCCAAGCGTCCCGGCGCGGAACACGCAGCGCGGGTGTTGCGCGTTGCGAATATTGCAGTTTCCGCCGGCCGCCGCCGGGTGCGTCGATTGAGGAATCGCGCCCGTTGCCGGAATGTCACTGTTTTGCCACATCTGCAGTCGGCCCGGCTCTATTGCTTGCGGTCGGCGCTGCAGCGGCTACTCCGGAAACACAACAAAAAATCCGCCGCACAACCGTCCATGAGGGAGAGATCTTAGTGACGACCAGAACGCAAGACACCGCATCCACATCCGGCCTTCGCCGCGCTTTGACTGCGAGCGCGGGCCTCGCCGCCGTTCTTAACGTTTTCTCGGCGCCGGCCGCCGCGCAAGGCGGCGTCGAGACGGCCCAGACCGACAACGAGCCTCGTCGTCTTACGGCGATCACCGTCGAAGCCACCCGCCGGGAAGGCGTGACCGTGCAAGACGTGCCGGTCGCGATCACGGCTTACGACGCGGATTTGTTGGAACAAGTGAATTTCCAGCGCGCAAACGACCTGGAGCAACTCTCGCCCAGCGTGCAGATCACGCAAGGCCAGAGCGCGTCGGCGGGGACCACGATCTCGATCCGCGGCATTGGCACCGGGTCCGATGATTTCGGGTTCGAACCGGCCGTCGGGATCTTCGTCGACGGCGTCTACCGCACCCGGACCGGCATCGGCATTTCCGAGCTTCCCGAGCTCGCCGGCGTCGAAGTGCTGCGCGGGCCGCAGGGCACGTTGTTCGGCCGTAACACATCGGCCGGGGTTGTGAACATCCGCACGGCCCAGCCGAGTTTCGAGCCTGAAGTCTCCGCCACCATCGGCTACGGCAATTTTGATGCGCTGAACATCGAGTTCACGGCGACCGGACCGATTGCTGAGAACCACGCCTCCCGTCTCGACGTGCGGTTCCGCCGCCGCGATGGGTTTGTCGAAGACGTCAACTCCGATGTCGACTTCAACAATATCGACCGGATCCTCGTTCGCGCCCAGCACCTCTGGGAGAAGGGCGATCGGTCGCTGCGCTTGATCGCAGACTATTCCCAAACGCAAGAAAACTGCTGCGGCGCGGTGCAGGTCGGCGGCCCGCTGGATGATCTTCTCAACTTTGTCGCCGACGTGCCGGGCAATCTCGGCGGTCCCTCGACGGGCGTGATCGGCGTGACCACCGGCGGCCTCTCGGACGGGGATGACCGCTTTATCGGCGCGTTCTCGCCGGCGCGGCCGTTTATCGATAATGTCGAAGATTGGGGCTTCTCCGCCGAGTATAATGACGACCTCGGCTTTGCGAACTTCACCTCCATCACCGCCTATCGCGACTTCGATGCGTTCCGCTCCCAGGATATCGACTTCTCGGGCCAGGACCGGGCGTTCCGGGACGGTCAGGTCAATGAAGACCGCAGCTTCACCCAAGAGTTCCGCCTGCAGGGCGAAACCGGCGTCCTCAACTGGCTTGTCGGCGCGTTCTACCTAAACCAGCGCATCGACACGGTGGACACCATCCGGTTCGGCGTCGACGCGAACCAGTTCGCAGACTTCCTGTCGTTGAGTTCGACTGTGGATCCGGCGACTGGGCTTGCGGCGCAACCGTTCGGCACGCTGCCCTTCTCTGGGTTTGGCCCGGACGGCGCGCCTGTCGTCGGCGCACCGAACCCGCTCCTCTTCGTGAACGGCCTCACGGGCGCGCCGACCGATCCGACCCTCGACCCGGCCGCTGTTCCGTTCTTCTTCCCGCCGACGATCGACGGATCGGGCTTGAACGATGACGTGTTCGAGCTGGATACGAACGCCATCGCGATCTTCACCCATAACGAACTCTCCATCACCGATCAGCTGACGCTGACCGGCGGTATTCGCTACAACTATGAAAAACGCGTGGTCGACGCCGAGCTTCTGTCGACCGACGTGCCGACTTGCGATCTCTTTGTCGCGTCCGCGGACCCAACGACCGGGGTCGGTCTAGCCACATCCGTGGGAGCGCTGGCGCCCATCCTCTGCAACCCGGCGGTCAACACAGAGTTCAACGGAGACTTCGGCGACGCCCGGACGGAAAGCGAAGTGACCGGCACGGTGGGAGGAGAAACGGTCTACCATGCCAGCTTGAGC
>CAYYNG010000231.1:0-4150 GCA_964472435.1 uncultured Hyphomonadaceae bacterium
AGCACGTGCGGGGAGGCCTCCATGACAAGACGCGCGACGGCCGTGGGCGTTGCGCCGGCTCTGGTGCCGGCGGCGGTTGAGCTGTGGCAATGCCGGGCGGGCGCGAGCGGGGGGGTGGACTTGGGAGATCTCCTTGACCGAGCCGGCGACGAAGGCGCACGGACCCTCTTCGTCGAAGGCGGCGGCGGCCTTGCGGCGTCCTTCCTCGCACAAGACCTCGTCGACCGGCTCGAATGGTTCCGCGCGCCGATCGTCATCGGCGGCGACGGCCTTGCCGCCGTCGCGTCCGTGGACGTCTCGGCCCTAGGCGACACAAAACGTTATCGCCTTGCCGCTGCGGAACGGATTGGGGACGACGGTTTGGAGACTTATGTTCGGATTGAGGAGAACTGACCCCATGTTCACCGGACTTGTCACAGACGTCGGCCGCATCCGCAAAGCCGATCACCGCAACGGCCTGACCCGGTTCGAGGTCGAGGGCGCCTACCCCGCCGACGACATCGAGATTGGCGCCTCGATCTTGCATTCGGGCGTCTGCCTGACGGTCGTCGACCATGGCGCAACAGACGCGGGCGCCTGGTGGGCGGTGGAGGCCGTGCCCGAGACGCTGGAGAAGACCGTGCTCGGCGGATGGGCCGAGGGCGGCCGCGTTAATCTCGAACAGTCCCTCAAACTGGGCGACGAGCTCGGCGGGCACTTCGTCTTCGGCCATGTCGACGGGGTGGGCGAGGTGGTCTCGATCGCGCCCGAGGGCCGGTCTTTCCGCCTCACCATTCGGCCGCCGGCGGCGATTGCGCGCTATTTCGCCACGAAGGGCTCGGCGGCGGTCGACGGGGTGTCGCTTACGGTCGCCGACGCCCTCTCCAATGGCGACTTCCAGCTCGCCATCATCCCCCACACGTGGGAGGCCACCACCCTCGGCTTTCTAAAGCCGGGCGACAAAGTGAACCTCGAAATCGATATGCTCGCGCGGTACGTGGCTCGCATGGTCGGCGCCGATCAGCCGGGAGCCCGCTAATGGCCGAAGATTTCTCCGCAGCCATCTCCTCGATCGACGAGATCATCGAGGACGCCCGCAACGGCCGGATGTACATCCTGGTCGATGCGGAAGACCGGGAGAACGAGGGCGACCTAATCATCCCCTCGCAATTCGCAACGCCTGAGCAGGTGAATTTCATGGCGAAGTTCGGCCGGGGCCTGATCTGCCTCGCCATGACGGGCGAACGGGCCCACACGCTGGCGCTCGACATGATGACGCGGAACAACCGTGAAAGCATGGGCACGGCCTTCACCGTCTCGATCGAAGCGAAAGACGGCGTGACCACCGGCATATCCGCCCATGACCGGGCGCGCACCATCGCAGTGGCGACCGATCCGACGCGGGACGCCGACGACATCGTCTCCCCCGGGCACGTCTTCCCCTTGGTTGCGCGGGATGGCGGGGTCCTCGTTCGTGCGGGGCACACCGAGGCGGCCGTCGACATCTCCCGCATGGCGGGCCTCTACCCCGCGGGCGTCATCTGCGAGATCATGAACGACGATGGCACCATGGCGCGTCTGCCCGAGCTCGTCGCCTTCGCCCAGCGTCATAACCTCAAGATCGGCACCATTGCCGACCTGATCGATTGGCGCCGACGGAACGACCGCTTCCTCGAGCGGCGCGTGGAGGCGCCGTTGGAAAGCCGGTTCGGCTCCGGCTTCCGCACGGTCGTATTCCGCAACACCTTGGACCAGTCCGAGCACATCGCCGTCGTGAAGGGCGAGATCGGGCCGAGCGACACCCCGCTCGTCCGGGTCCATCGCACCGATGTGCTGGCCGACATTCTGGGCGAACAGGGCCCCCGCGAGGGCCTTGTGGAGAAAGCCATGGGCGCCATCAGCGCTTCAGACGGCCCGGGCGTCATCGTCTTCGTCAATACGATGCGGCCCGACGCGCTGGCCGCGCGCCTTGGCGCGAAGGTCGCCGCCACGACCGATCCCCACGCCCCGCTGAGGGAATACGGCGTCGGCGCTCAAATCCTCCGCGACCTCGGGGTGCGCAACATGATCTTCCTCTCGGACACCCAGCCCACCCGCGTCGCAGGCCTTGACGGGTTCGGCTTGGTGATCGAGGGGTGGCAGCCGCTTAACACCGACGAGACCTCGCCATGACCGCCCGCGTTCTGATCGCCACCTCCCGCTATTACGAAGACATCACAAAGGAGCTAGAGGCTGGCGCCATCGAGGTGCTCGAGGCCGCTGGCGCCAAATATGAGCTGATCGAGGTGCCGGGCGCGTTTGAAATTCCAGGCGTCATCGCGATGTCGGCGGACTCGGGCCGGTTCGACGGCGCCATCGCGCTTGGCTGCGTGATCCGGGGCGAGACCAGCCATTATGATTATGTCTGCGGCGAGAGCGCCCGGGGCCTGATGGATCTGGTCGTCCAGCGCCGCCAAGCGATCGGTTACGGGATCCTGACGGTCGAAAACAAAGACCAGGCCTGGGTTCGCGCCGACCGAAAACAAAAGAACAAGGGCAAAGACGCCGCCGAGGCCTGCCTCGCCATGATCGAGTTGCGCAAGAAGTTTGTCCGTTGAGCGAGCAGAAGGCGCCATTCGAGGTCACCCGCGCCCGCCGCGCCGGGGCGCGGCTCGCCGCCGTCCAAGCGCTCTATCAAATGGAGCAGACGGGCAAGAGCGCGAAAGCCGTAATCCGTGAATTCATGGAGGATCGGCTGGGTTATGGACCCGATGGCGAGCCGGTCGAGGAAGCCGATCCGGATCTCTTCAAATCGGTCGTGGACGGGGTGGTCGCGCGCCAGTCGGACATCGACCCCGCCATCGTCGCACGCCTCGCGGACGGTTGGAAAATTACGCGGCTTGATGCGATCTCCAGGGCCATCCTGCGGGCGGCGGGCGCGGAACTGCTCGTCCATCCCGAACTCTCCAACGCCATCATCCTTGACGAGTACGTCTCCATCGCCCACGCCTTTTTCGAAGACGGGGCCGAGCCGAAATTCGTAAATGCGGTGCTTGACAATCTTGCGGGCGATCTGCGGCCCGCCTGATCTGTGATAATCTCCCGCATGGAACGGAAGGTCGCCGGTGATGACCGCTCGCATCAGCCATTTCGCCATCGAGGCGGACAATGTCGAACGCGCGAGAGCGTTAGACGCCAACGTGTTCGGTTGGACGCTCGAGCCTTCGGAGCCGCCGGACGTCTATCACATCAAAGGCGCGGGGCTTCTCGGCGCGCTTCAAGAGCGACAAGCGGGCGCGGCGATGGGGCGGCGGGGACATGAGTGCACTCTTGCGGTCGACAACCTCGCCGCAACGCTCGCCAGGATCGAGGCGGAAGGCGGCACTGTCCTTGGCGAGCCTTTCACGATCCCAGGCGTCGGCGAGCGATCGAAGTTCAAAGACACCGAGGGCGAGGCGGCGATCGT
The DNA here is from genome assembly GCA_964472435.1 of uncultured Hyphomonadaceae bacterium. Classification (GTDB taxonomy): domain Bacteria; phylum Pseudomonadota; class Alphaproteobacteria; order Caulobacterales; family Hyphomonadaceae; genus CAYYNG01. Next base: position 3,425 of record CAYYNG010000231.1, read on the forward strand.
GATGCAAGACGAGGCAGGGGTCCTTGAGCCCGCCCGCTTCGCCTGACCGCGCCTTGCTGCTGCGTTACATCTGACGCCATGTCCGAGTTTGATTGGATCGCGCGCTATTTCGCCCCGCTGGCGGACGCGCCCGGGGCCGCCGGCCTCCTTGACGACGCCGCCGAGTTGGACCTCTCGGGCGGCCCGGTCGCGGCGACGGTCGACGCTTTGGTCGAGGGCGTCCATTTCCTTCCCGATGACCCCATCGAAACGGTGGCGAAGAAACTCGTTCGCGTGAACGTCTCCGACCTTGTCGGCAAGGGCGCGCGGCCGCGGGAGGCGCTTTTAACCCTCGGCTGGCGTGCGGCGCGGCCTGAAGCAGACCTCGCCCGCTTCGCCGAGGCGCTGGGGCAGGATCTCGCCCTTTGGGGCGCTCGGCTTGTGGGCGGGGATACGGTGACGGCGCCCGCCGCCGCCTTCTTCTCCCTCGCGATGACGGGGGTTTGCCGCGCGCGCGGGCCGGTCCGCCGGTCAGGCGCCGCCCCCGGCGATCGGATTTGGGTCACGGGCGTGATCGGGGCCGGCGGGGCGGGGCTCGAGGACGCCAAGGCAGGGCGAGCGACCGCGGCTGCGCTGCGCTACCGCGTCCCGGAGCCGCCGCCGCTCGCTGTCGCCGACCTGATCGCGGCCCACGCGACGGCGGCGATGGACGTCTCGGACGGTCTCCTCGCCGATGCGGCGAAACTC
>CAYYNG010000232.1:0-4120 GCA_964472435.1 uncultured Hyphomonadaceae bacterium
GCATTTGGATCTCCTCCGACCCTTCGGTGATCCGGTAGCGGCGGTGGTGGCGGTAGATGTGCTCGAACGGCTTGTGGCGCGAATAGCCGAGCCCGCCATGCACCTGCATCGCCCGATCAGCCGCTTCGCAGCAAAGCCGGTTCGCGCGATAATTGCACATTGAGACTTTGTCGGAGAGGTGGATCGCGACCTCTGGTTTGCTCATTTGATCCATTTCCCAGGCCGTTTTGAAGATGAGAAGCCGCAGCATCTCCGCTTCGGTGGCGAGCTCGACGAGCGGGAATTGGATCGCCTGGTTCACGGCGAGCGGCTTGCCGAAGGGCGCCCGCTTGCGGGCATAGTCGACACTCTCATCGATGCAGTAAAGCGCGGCGCCCGTCGAGCTCGCGGCCTGCCGAATGCGGTTCTCGTGGACGAAGTGCTGGGCAAGCGCGAGCCCGCCCTCGGGCGGCCCGAAGACCGCGCTGTCGGGCACCCACACATTGGTGAGCGAGACCCGCGGATGATCGGTCGGCATATTGAAGGTCCACAGATACTCCTCGATCACGAGGCCCGGATCGTCGGCCGGAACAAGCAGACAGGTGATGCCGCGGGCGTCGCCATCCTCGCCGGACGTTCGCGCAAAGCACATCATGTGTGTCGCAACATGCATGCCCGTCGTCCACATCTTCTCGCCATTGATCAGCCAACCATCGACACCGTCCCGCATTTCCCGGATCGCACGGGTTTCCATGTGGGTCGCGTCGGAGCCGTGATCGGGCTCGGTGAGGCCGAAGGTGGCCCGGAACCGGCCTTCCAACGCCTCGGTGGCGAGGTGCATCTGATCGGGCCGAGCGAAATCGCGCAGCATTAGGACTTGCGGGAAGTTGGCGACGATCGAATGCTCGTTTTGGAGGTCGTTGTTGAGGCCAAGCCCCTTGCGGGCCAAATGCTCGCGGATCACCGCCATGGCGAGGTTCGAGCCGTCCTGGCCGCCGAACGCCTTGGGCAGGCCGAAGCGGAAATGCCCGGCCGCGTCGGCCCGGCGCTTTGCTTCGGAGAGCAGCGCTTCCCATTCCGGCCGCGGCAGGCCGCCCTTCTCAAAATCGGTCCGGGCCCATTCGCGTCGATGATCGAAAAAGCGGATATTATCGTGCTGCGCCTCGAGCGGTTTGATTTCCGCCTCGATGAAGGCGTCGAGTTCGGCCAAATAGGCCTGCAGATCCTCTGGAATATTGAAATTCATCTTGCCGCCTCCCTCCGCTTTTGTTCCGCCCCAAGCATAGGCCGAGCGCCGCCGCGCGCAATGAGACGGGCGACAGCCTCCCTCAAAAGTCAAATATTATGCTTTGAACGCTTGATAAAATATTCAATGTATATAAGTTCCGTTACGAGTTATGTCTCCCCTCGCACAGCCGCGTCGGCTTCGCCGCGCGGCTGTTTTTTTGTGTGGAGATCGGCGGCATGCGCACCGAATACCTTGAAGGAATAAACGTGTGCTCATTCGTTCAGCCCGTGAACTGGAGATGGACGCCGAACGCAAAGCGCCGCCCGACCCACGTCGAGCGGCGCTTGAACCAGTGATCGGTCCTCCGCGGGGAGGCGGGGTTAACCGTCTGCGCGGGCGACAACTGGATTGAGGTTTTCCAACAGCGCGTCGGCGTTGAACGCCATGGGATTGTCCGCCGGCTTCTCACCGGGATAGGCCTGGATGATGGCTCCAACCACGAAGGCCTGCCGTTCGCGCGTGGTCGACGTCGTCGAGACGGTGCCGAAGCCGCCGCCAAATCCAGCGCCAAAACCGCCGCGGAATCCAGCATTGCCGAATCCGGTGCCGAAGCTCGTGCCGGACGACCGGAAGCTGCGGATCGCGCCCGTATCATCATCTAGGATGATGAAGTGGCCCAATCCGTCGGCTTTCGTGAGCTCGGCGGCGCGGAGAAGAATGTAGTTTTCGACCGTCGCCAAATCGGTTGCGGTATTGCCTTGGAAGGTCACCCGGTACTTGCCAGGCTCCAGCCGGGTTTCAGCATAACCTTCCCCGCGCTTGTTCTCGGGCTGATAGGGAGTGATCGGCGTTGCGCAGGCGGCGACGACCGCCGACATTAGCGCCGCGGCGCCGACGGTTTTCAGGGTGGAACGCGTGCCCATGCGAAATCTCCAACGGTGGCTTCACGAAATACAGTATGCCGCAAATACGGCCGATGACACGTGACAAGATGGACCATGTAGATCACAATGAATTCAATGAACCGATAGTGCGGTTATTCTCAACCGGGCTCGGCCGGCTCCCAAAGTTCCACTTTTCGCCCCTCGGGATCCATGAGCCAAGCGAAGCGTCCGTAATCGTAAGTCTCCGGCGGCTGAACGGGTTCGACCCCCTCGTTCTTGGCCATGGCGAGAACGCCATCCAGATCATCGACGATAAAGTTCGACGATAAAGTTGAACATAAATGGTTCGCCAGAGGGCGCGAAATAGTCGCTGTCGGCTTTGAACGGGAGAAGATCGTTCGGGCGCCCTCGGGGAACATTTCCGCCGACGAGCGGTGCGGAAAATCGAAACCACCATAGTCGTTTTTCTTCAACCCCAGCACGCGGACATACCACGCAACCGTGGCGTCGACATCCTGGCAGCGGAAAAACAGTCCGCCGACACCAAGCACAGCCGCCATAATGGTCCTTCCTTCAGTTGCTGCCCTAGCGCAATTCACCAATGATGAAAGATAGCACGAAACCAGGAGGCGCCCCATGCCCATCGAAGCCCTGCGCACGCCTGAGGATCGGTTCGCCGATCTGCCGGGTTATGATTTCACGCCCAACTATATCGATGACCTGCCGGGTTATGAGGGGCTGCGGATCCACTATCTCGACGAGGGCCCGAAGAATGCGGACAGGATCTTCCTTTGCCTCCACGGCGAGCCGAGCTGGGCCTATCTCTACCGCAAAATGATCCCCGTCTTCCTCGAAAGCGGCGCGCGCGTGGTCGCGCCGGATTGGCTGGGGTTCGGCCGATCGGACAAACCGGTCCAGGACGCGGTCTACAGCTTCCATTTCCACCGCAACATGATGACCGCATTCATCGAGCGGCTGGACCTCAGAGGGATTACGCTGGTCTGCCAGGATTGGGGCGGGCTCCTCGGCCTCACCCTCCCCATGGATATGCCGGAACGGTTCAAACGCCTGCTCGTAATGAACACCTCGATCGCTGTGGGCGAGTCGCCCGGGCCGGGCTTCGACGCCTGGAAGGCCTACGTCGCCGCCAACCCGGACCTCGACGTGGCAGCGCTCATGCAGCGCAGCACGCCGGTCCTCTCGGCCGCCGCGGCCGCGGCTTACGGCGCGCCTTTCCCCGACCAAACCTATAAGGCCGGCGTAAGGCGTTTTCCGGAAATGGTGATGGTGTCGCCCGACATGGCGGGCGTCGACACCTCCAAGCGCGCCGCCGCCTGGTGGTCGACCGATTGGACCGGCGACAGCTTCATGGCCGTGGGCGCCGCCGACCCGGTGCTGGGCGTCGACGTCATGGAGGCCCTGCGCCAGACGATCCGGAACTGCCCGCCGCCCATGGTGATCGAAGAGGCCGGCCACTTCGTCCAGGAATGGGGCGAGCCGATCGCCCGGGCCGCGCTCGAGGCCTGGGGGGATGTGTAGGGGTCAGGCCTCGCCCCCGATCCCCGCCCCTCCCAGCGCAGGCCGGGATCTCCCGCCCCGCGCCGCGGCCTCGCCGAACCAGATCCCGGCTTGCGCCGGGAGGAGCGGAGGTGGGTGGAGGCGCACCCGCTCTCGCCACGACGCGTCATCCCCGACGGGCGCAGCCCGTCTGGGGACCCATCTCCCACGCTCTCCCCACGCACAGGCCGCGACATCCAGAGCTGGGCCCTCAGACCGCTGCGCGGTCGAGGGTGACGCTTAATCGCCAGCCGAGCGCTTGCCCCCGAACAGTCGCCCCAGCCAGCCCTGTTTCCGCGGCGCACCACGTCCCAACGCCGCCAGGATCCCATCCAGCGTCCCCTGCGCGATCGCGATATGCGGATGCCCCTCGGGCAGGCTGGCGGCAAGGATATCCCGCGCCCGCCGCGCCAGCTTCTCCGCCTCCGCCAGCCGGTTCGTGGCCCGCAGCAGCAAGGCGAGATTGTTGAGG
>CAYYNG010000233.1:0-4119 GCA_964472435.1 uncultured Hyphomonadaceae bacterium
CGTCGTTTCCAAGCGTTTTGTTGGCGTCGCTGGTGCTCCGGCTTTCGCTCAACGTTTCGTCGACAAAGTTGATCATCGGCGAGGGGCATACCGGGACAGGTGCGGCGGGCGGAGTGATTGAAGGCTTCGCCATGTTCATCATGGGCGGCAACCTCTTTGTCGGTCTCGTCGTGTTCTCGGTGCTGATCATCGTCAATTTCATGGTCATCACAAAGGGGGCGGGCCGGATGGCGGAGGTCGGCGCTCGGTTCGCTTTGGACGCCATGCCCGGAAAGCAGCTCGCAATCGATTCCGACCTGGCGGTCGGCGCGATCAGTCATGAGGAGGCTAAGCTTCGTCGCCGCCGGGAGCAGGAGGAGGCGTCCTTTCTAGGTTCGCTGGACGGGGCCTCGAAATTCGTGAAGGGCGACGCCGTCGCGGGTTTGCTCATTACAGCATTAAACCTCGTGGCGGGCATCGCTTTCGGTTTGGGTGTTCATCAGCTGAGCTTCGGCGAAGCTCTCAGCAATTATTCGATTCTGACGGTCGGCGACGGTCTGGTGTCTCAGATCCCTGCGGTTATCGTCTCGGTCTCGGCGGCGCTTTTGTTATCGAAGGGGCGGGAGGAAGGGGCCATTGACCTCGCTGTTGGGGCCCAGCTGGTCAGGAGCGCGGGGCCGCTCTTGATCGTCGCCGGAATACTGTCCGTCTTCGCGCTTTTTCCTGGGCTGCCCTTCATTCCTTTCATGGCCGCAGCGGCGTTGTTCGGGGCCGCCTCTTTCTGGATCCATTCTCAAGAACGCGGCGAGTCGGAGCAGGCTCCGAGCGAACCGGCGCCCGGCAAACCGGCCGCAACGGCGATAGGCGACTCGATATACGCAGATGAAATTCATCTTGAGGTGGCGCCCGACCTGGTCGGCTTAGTGCTTTATGGCGACGACGGGTTCGAGGGGCGCATCGACAAGATCAGGCGCTATATCGCCGAGGAGTACGGTTTTGTTCTGCCGCCGATCAGGATGACCGACAATCCAACGATAGAGCGCGGCCATTACAAGATCCGAATTCAAGGGGTATGCGTCGAGAGCGGTTCGCTACGGCCAGGCTCCGTGCTGGCGCTTATAGAAGATGATCAGCTGCCTCATATGGCTGGCGAGCGGGTCAAAGAGCCTGTCTACCAGGCGGCGGCTCGCTGGTTGCCGAGCAATCGCCGACCTGAGTTGCTCGCCGCAAATGTACCGGTGATCGAGCCTGTGGAGGTTTTGGCGACCCATCTCCTGGAGGTGATACAGGCGAATTTCGGGCTTATTTTCACCCGAATGGTAATGATGGATACTTTGGAGGCGTTGACGAAATTATCGGACTTGGAGCGGGCTTCAGTCAACCAGCGCATATTGGATGAGTACATCCCGACAAAGGTGGCGCCAGACAGTCTTCTTTCCGTTTTGAGGGCGCTGCTTGAGGAGCGCGTTCCGATCCGCAACTTGCTTTTGATTATTGAGGCGATTGCTGAAGCGAAGCCCGCTTCGGCTGGTTTGCCTTCAATCGTTGAACATGTTCGGCAACGCCTAGCGTTTCAAATCTTGGACCGGTTGCAGGATCAAGAGGGTCGTTTGCCGATCGTGCAGCTTTCAACGGATTGGGAAAAACGGTTCGCTGATTACGAAACGGCGAATGAATCGGGTGGTTTCGATGTCGCGTTGCCGCCCGATTTGTTCAGTGAGCTGATTAGCGCCGTTCAGGCGAAGCTCAATGACGTGGCGACGAGAGGGGTTGTGGCGTCTGTGGCGACGACGTCGCGTCGCCGTCGGTTCCTTCAGACCGTGTTGGCGAGCAAGGGGATCCGGAACGCTGTCCTGGCCTATGAAGAGATAAGCGCTAAGACCCGGCCATATATAGTTGGGGTGGCTTAGTGGGGGATCTGTTTGAGATCATACAGCCCTTTTCCGAGCAAATCGCCCTCATAATGCTTGTGATCGCCCGCTTATCCTTTGTTGTATTCTTCATGCCGGGCGTCGGCGAGCGAACAGTGCCAGTCAATCTAAGACTCCTTCTCTTGCTTGGGCTGTCATTCATGATGGCGGCCTCCGGTGTCATTGGGCCGCTCGTGGTCGCCTCGCCGGATGACCTCCTGCTACTCCTTGCCGCAGAGACGTTTATTGGCCTGGCGCTGGGCGTGTTGCTGCGTTTCGCGTTTTGGATGTTGGCGATCGCAGGCGCCGTCGTTGCGCAGTCGATCGGCTTGTCTCAGTTTCTGGGCGTTGTCGTCGAGACCGAGGCCCAGACCTTGACGGCGAACCTCTTGTCCCTGGCCGGTGCGGCGCTTCTTCTGGCTGCGAATTTCCACACCCATGTCATCGCCTCTTTCGCGACGCTTTATGCTGAAATTCCAGTCGGTGCGGCATCCTCAATAGATCCGACGCATATCGTGCGGCAGGGGGCCGCCGCGCTGGGGTTTTCGCTCATGTTAGCCTGGCCCTTCGTCGTGGTCAGTCTCATCTACAATCTATCTCTCGGTTTTATAAACAAGGCGCTGCCTCAATTGATGGTTGCGTTCGTGGGCGCGCCGCTATTGACTGGGGCGGGTCTTGCCTTGCTCGCATTGTCTTGCGCGGTGATCCTTACGGTTTGGAAGGCGCGTGCGCCGGATGTCATCGGCTGGGTGGGCCAATAGCGGTGGCGGAGGGCGCGCAAGACTCCGAAAATAGAGAGTTCGACGCAACCGAGCAAAAGCGCCGCAAAGCCCGCATGGACGGCGACGTCGCCCAGTCGAAAGAGCTGAACGCCTTTGCGCTCTTATCAGGTTTGATCGCTATTCTGGCGGCGCACACGTTCTTGGGTGGGGCGCTGTTCGATGCGCTTGTTGCGTTCCTACATCATAGTCAAGCATTCGCCGGCTCCGACTTCAATGACGGCGCCCTCGCCCTGAATAATCAAGTACGGCTTATTCTTCTGGTATCCGCGCCCGTTTTTTTAGTCTTATCAGTCTTCACGCTTCTATCGATCGCCGCGCAGAGATCTCTGACATTTTCACCTAGAAAAATAAAAATAGATATTAAGAAAATAGACACGGTTACCAAATTTGGAAAAAAATATGGCCCTACTGGGCACATAGAATTTTTTATGAGTCTTGTAAAAATGGTGTTCGCGTCATTGATAGGGGCTTACGTTGTTTACAAATATGCTATTGAATATTATGGAATGTATTATGTAAATATTTCAAGTATTTATGATGTAACTTATTCGGCGGTTTTTGATTTAATTTTGATGTATGCGGTGTTTCAGATCGGATTAGCATTCATTGATATGCCATTGCAGGGGAACCGGCTTGCTAAGCGATTGAAAATGACGCGTGAGGAAGTCAAGCGCGAACTCAAAGAGTCCGAAGGCGACCCGCACCTAAAGCAAGCCCGCCGAGACCGAGCTTTGAAAGCCGCCCAGGGCGGCATGTTGGACAATGTTGAGTCCGCGACAGTCGTCATGGTGAACCCCGAGCACTACGCCGTCGCATTGGCTTGGACGCCCGAGGGAGATCGGGCGCCGGTGTGCGTCGCCAAGGGCGTCGATCACCTCGCTGCGAAAATTCGGGACCTTGCTGCCGAGCACGCCGTGCCTGTCTATCGCGACCCGGCGACGACGCGATCTATTTATCGTCTTGTCGAGGTGGATGAAGAGATCAAGCCACAGCACTTCGCTGCAGTCGCCGCGGCTATTCAGTTTGTCGACCGGGTTCGCCATCGCCGGAGTGGCGACCGTGACGCCTAACCCAACGCACTTGATCGCCTTAACAACGCTGGCGAGACGGCGCGCTGAGCGCGCCGTCGCAAGATCCGAGCAATCCGTGAGTACTTTCAGAGCGGATCTCAAAAGACTAGAAGCGCAGCTCCAAGTCATGGATCAGCCTCGTGGATTGGACGGTGCGCCGTTAACGTGTTTCGGACCGCACCTAAGCCGGCTGATCCGCGAGCTTGCAGCGCTGGAGAAGCGGTTGCGAGCGGCGGAGCGACAGCTCGTCGAGGATAGAAGCGCGCTCAGTAAACACATTTATTCGGAAGAACGATTAAGCGCGGAAAGTTGACCGCTTTGGCTCGGTGTCATGGCTGTGAGTATGGAGAGATTTCTCTTATCTCTATTTCAGTACGG
>CAYYNG010000234.1:0-4100 GCA_964472435.1 uncultured Hyphomonadaceae bacterium
AGGCCCTCGGCCATCATGTCCTTGAGCTGCTTCGGCGACAGCCTGTCCGACAGCGCGTCGTAGAGCGGGCGGAGGAAAGGAGCGAGCTAGTCCTCCATAGCGCCGGGCAGGAAGCCGATCTGCTCGCCGGCCTCAACCGCGGGGCGGGAGAGGACGATGCGGCCGACATCGCCGCGCTGCAGCGCTTCGACCGCTTTGGTGATGGCGAGGTAGGTTTTGCCGGTTCCAGCGGGCCCGAGCGCGCAGACGAGGGAGTGATTGTCGATCGCCTCCATCAGGGCCGCCTGGCCCTCGGACCGCGGCTTGACCGTCTTCATATATTTTTGGTCGCGCCGTTCGGGCCGCTTAGGTTCCGGCGTTTTGCCGTCCCCGTCGTCTGGATGCCAACCGCCCTCGATCGCATAGAGGGTCTTTCCGGTCGCGCGGGCCTCGTCCTCGAAATAGGCCGAGGTGTCGAATTCGGCATTGCGAATACGGCGTGCGGCGGAACGTTTACCCATGGATGGCTCCTTTTCGATGGGCGCAAAAAAGCCGCAGGGCGGAAGCGCGCTGCGGCTCGGAAAAACGGGGAAGAGAAGGGTTGCCGGGCCCAGGCCCGTCGCTGTGGTCTCTATAATGCGTTCTGCGCATTAACAACGCCGCAAGCACCCCCTTGCGAATCTCTTGATGAGTAAAGGGTACCAGGGTTAACCAGGGATTAAAGTCCGCATTTAGACGGCTGGGAGGGACCGCTTGGCGATCTACGATTTCGGCGATGCGAAAGTCGCACGGCCCGCAAGCGGGAACTATTGGGTCGCCGAGAACGCGACGGTGCTCGGCAATGTGATCCTCGAGGAAAACGCGAGCGTTTGGTTCAATGCGGTGCTGCGCGGCGACAACGACCCGATCACCGTGGGCGAGAATTCGAACATCCAAGACGGCTCGGTTCTGCACACCGATGTCGGCTGCCCGCTGACCATCGGCCGGAACGTGACCGTCGGCCATATGGCCATGCTGCACGGCTGTACGATCGGCGATGAAACCCTGATCGGCATCGGCTCCACCGTGCTGAACCGCGCCGTGATCGGCAAGAACTGCATCATCGGCGCCCACGCCCTCATTCCAGAGGGCAAGGCGATCCCCGACGGCTCCCTCGTCATGGGGGCCCCTGGCAAAGTGGTGAAAGAGCTGTCCGAGCCGCAGATTGCAATGATCCGGGCGTCGGCCGAGGTCTACGTTGCGAACTGGAAGCGGTTCCGAAGCGGGTTGAGGCGCGTCGAGGCCTGAGGCGTGGTCAATCGCCAGCGAAGATCGACCATCGGCTCAATCTAAACGGTGATCCCCGCCCTCACGGGTTTGCGGCAAGACGATTTGAATGGGGCGTCCCGACAAAGGGGAAGGCACGAAGAACAAACGACTTTCCAGCGCCGTCGTCGTGATCGCCGCGACGCTTCGTCAATACGCCGCCGCCCAGTCCGCCGATGCGACGGCGGGCGGGGACATCGCGCTTCGGCCGCAACCTTTTTCTTGGGCGGATTTCGAGTTCGGCCGCATCGCGCCGGACGCGGGTTTCGTGCGAAGGCGTCGACGCGTTTGACGTTACCGGCGGTCTAGAGGTCGCGGGCGGCTATACGGGGGCCTATCCGGTTTCCATCGAGTATCAGTAGCGATCAGCCGCGCCGGAGGCGGGCGCGTTCCACACCGAGCGGACATGGGCGCCCACTTCGTCGCCGAGGCCGAGCCAGCCGATCCGATTGTGGCTGGCATCCACGATCACCGCGTCGCCCCCCTCGCCGATCGCGATTTCGAGGACCCGGCGCACATCGGCGAGGGCGAACCGGGTGCGCAACACGAAGACCGCCTCGCCCGCGGTCGCAAAGGCGCCGATCGCATTGAGGGCCGCGATCAGCTGCGGCCGGGTCTGCTTGTCGACATGGGCGATCACGACGATATTCGAGAGCTCCTCCGCCGGCGCAGGGCGGGCGGACGTGGCGGCCGCCTTGAATTCGGGGTGCGCGGCCATGGCGATGAAGGGCTGGCCGTCGCCGGCGGCCGCCTTGGTCTGCGGGCCGATGCGGCCTTCTTCGAGATAGGCGCGCATCTGCCCCAAAGTGTAGGGGCCGTATTCCTCGCTATTGACAAGCACGCGCCAGATCGGCCGATCGACGTCTTGAAGATTCAAAGCTTGCGGCTGGCCCATGGCCGATCCTCTCCACGCCTTGCGGGAGCTGCGCGGCTCCTGCATCAAACGAGACATAATGAATGGGAGGTTACCGAATGGCTGATTACGAATTCGTCAACACACGCCGCGACGGCGCGCTTTTGATCGTTGAAATCAATCGACCCGAACGAATGAACGCGCTCCACCCGCCGGCGAACGAAGAACTCGCGGCGATCTTCGACGACTTCGCCGCCGACCCCGATCTATGGGCCGCGATTATCACCGGCGCCGGCGATCGGGCGTTCAGCGCCGGCAACGATCTGCGCTGGCAGGCCGAGGGCAATGCGATCACCGTGCCCGAGAGCGGATTCGCCGGCCTCACCAGCCGATACGACCTCGCCAAACCCGTCATCGCGGCGGTGAACGGCGTCGCCATGGGCGGCGGCTTCGAGATCGCCCTCGCGTGCGACTTGATCATCGCATCCGAGACGGCGAAATTCGCCCTGCCGGAGCCGAAGGTGGGCCTCGCCGCGCTGGCGGGCGGGCTGCACCGGCTGCCGCGCCAGATCGGCCTGAAACGCGCCATGGGGATGATCCTGACGGCGCGGACGGTGAGTGCGGCGGAGGGCGAAGCGCTGGGGTTCGTTAACGCCGTGGCGGCCCCGGGCGATCTGATGGCCGAAGCGAAACGCTGGGCCGACATGATCCTCGCCTGCAGCCCGATGTCGATCCGCGCCTCGAAACAGGCGGTGATGCAGGGGCTGGATATCGCCCGCTATAAAGATGCGTTCGAAGGCCGCTATCCCGCCGTTGGCGACATGTTGAAAAGCCAGGACTTCATCGAAGGCCCGCGGGCGTTTGCGGAAAAGCGGGCGCCCGTTTGGACAGGGCGCTAGTCCGCTTGGCCGAGCGCGCGGCGGAATCGGATGCCGAAGCTGCGGGCGCCGCGCCGGACGACCTGGCCTTTTAGATTGCCGGCGGTCACCATTTCGCCGAGCTCCGGCGGCGGGCCGTCGGTTTCGAAACCTGCGCCCGTCAGCGACATGTCGACGACGCGGCATTGAATCTCCCGGCCGTCGGCGCGTGTGACGAGGGCGGGGCCGCCGGCCGCGTAGCGCGGGGTCTCCCGATCCTCGCTCAGGCCCAGCGCATCGCGATTGAGCAGCCAGGTCAGTCGATCGGCGATTTTATCGCGCTTGTGGGTGGAGATGTTGAACATGACCGCGAAGCCGCCGGCGGCCGCGCGAACCACCGTGGCGGGGATGCGGCCGAGTTCGTCGAGGTAGCAAATGATTGAAGAGCCGCTCTGCGGCGCCGCAAGACTTTCGAGGAATGCGCCGCGGCAGGAGATGTTTACCGTTTTCAAGGTCTGGTCGACATTGTCGTCGGATAGAAAGCGGCCGCCCAGACGGAGTTCCATGCGGACGTGTCTGCGCTGATCGCGGATCGATCGCGATGGCCGCTCAAGGGCCGGCTTTTGCGCATCTAGGGCTGTCATCGTCGCTTGCTTATCCACCGAAGTCGTCGCCGTCCTGAGTCTCCCCCATGCGCCACTCTACGATGAGGGCATTCACAAAGTGTTGCCCGGTCGATGCGAAACTCCCAAACTGCGCAAAGAAAAATGGAAAAGGCCCGACCATGGAATCAGCGAAGCAATCGTTCGACTATGTGATCGTCGGCGCCGGCAGCGCCGGGTGCGCCCTGGCGAACCGGTTAAGCGCGGATCCCGACGTCTCGGTCTGCCTCATCGAGGCCGGCAAGCGGGACGATAGCTTGCTCGTCCGGATGCCCGCCGGCGTCGGTGCGCTCTTAAAAGGGAAGAACGACTACAATTGGGGCTTCTACACCGAGCCTCAGACCCACATGGACGGACGGAAGCTTTACTGGCCGCGCGGCAAGGGCTGGGGCGGAGCCTCCTCCATCAACGGCATGAGCTATATTCGCGGCCACGCCAGGGACT
>CAYYNG010000235.1:0-4093 GCA_964472435.1 uncultured Hyphomonadaceae bacterium
GCGTCGCGACCGGCCTCGATGCGTTTGGCGATGGCGATTTCGCCCTCGCGCGACAGAAGCTCCACCGAGCCCATCTCGCGCAGATACATGCGCACGGGGTCGTCGGTGCGGTCTGAACCGCGGGCATTGCCCTTTTTCGCGACTTCTTTCTTATCGGCTTTAGCGAGCTTGCCCTCGACCTCCTCGACCTCGTCTTCGGACTCCACGACTGTGATGCCCATCTCGGAGAGGGCGGACATCGTGTCCTCGATCTGATCCGAGGTCAGCTCATCCGATGGAAGCACTTTATTGAGATCGTCATGGGTGACGAAACCCCGGGCTTTCGCCTCTTTCAGGAATTTCTTAACGCCCGCATCGTTGAGATCGAGCACCGGCCCATCAGCGGCTTCAGTTTCGCGTTGCTTCACTTCGGCTTTCGCCATCACATCACCTCCAAAGCCGGCGGTTTCGCGCCCGCCGGCCGGGTTTTTGTTCGAAAAAGCGTAATTCTAGCCCTGATCCGCTTTTTCCGCCGCCTCACTGACGCGGGCGCGCAACGCGCGCCGCTCAGCCACCTGTTGATGACGTCGCCGCCACTCAGAAAGGGACACGGTCGCGTCGCCTTCGCCGGCTTCGGCTAAAACGTCGTCTGGACCCTCCAGCATGGACAATTGCTCAAGGGCGATGAGCCATTCCCGGCCTTGGGACTCACCGGCGGCGAGTGGGGCGGCTGTGGGATAGGAATCGAGCAATGTGACCGCGCGTGTGCGTCCAAGACTTCGTAAATGGTCCTTCAACACCACGCGGTCAAGCTCGGTGTTCGAGTCAAATAAATCAATAATCGCATCGCGAATCGCCGCCACGTCATCGTCGGGGAACAGCGCAGCTGCCAGCTCTTCCCGGGCGTTGTCGACAAGGGCGGGACTTTCCGCTGCGCGAATGAGCAAACCCAAGCCGCGGATCTTGGCTGGGCGCGCGGGCGCCACGTTCGGGTCCTGCCGGTTGCGATCGCCGCTGTCTCTTCGGCTCAGACGCCAGAAATGGTCCCGCATCCTTTGCTGGAGTTCCCGCTCATAGGCCTTTCGAACCCCGGGGTGTTTGATCGCCCCCGCCGCCGCGATCAGCCGCGCCTCCAAGCCAGCCTTTCGTTCCGGCGTGTCGACGGGCTCGGCGTCCCGCTCCCGTCGCCAAAGCAGTTCTGAAAGCGGGGTCGGCGCATCGAGCGCTGCGGCCATGGCAGCTGGCCCGCGCTGGCGGATGAGGTCGTCTGGATCGAGCCCGTCTGGCAGGACGCTGAAGAACAAGGATCGTCCCGGCTCGAGATAGGGAAGGGCGCGGTCGATCGCGCGGTGCGCGGCGCCGAGGCCGGCTCGGTCCCCGTCGAAGCACAAGATGGGCTCCGGTCCCGCGCGCCAGAGAAGCTGCAGCTGATCGTCGGTCAAAGCCGTGCCGAGCGGGGCCACCGCTGTCGGAAACCCCGCCTCAGCGAGCGCGATCGCGTCCATATAGCCCTCGCAGACGATCAGGCCGCCGCCCTCGCCATGGCCAAGCGCCTCCCGCGCCGACTTATAGCGATAGAGGATCGTGCTCTTGTGAAAGAGAGTCGTATCCGACGAATTCAAATACTTCGGCTTGTCGTCGGGCGCGAGAGCTCTTCCGCCGAACGCGATGACTCGGCCGTGCGGGTCCGCGATGGGGAACATCAGGCGGCCGCGAAACCGGTCATAAGGGGAGCCCCCATCGGCCTTCTGAACGGCGAGCCCGGCCTCGACGATCTCGTCGATCGCAAAGCCTTTCGACTTGAGGTGATCGAGTGTACGGCGCCAATCGGCGGGCGAGAAGCCAAGGCGATGGCGCGCCCAGGATTCAGACGGCAGCCCCCTTCGATCAAGATATGCGCGGGCGGCCGCGCCTTCGGCGGATCTCAGGCGCTCCTCGAAGAAGGCCGCCGCAGCTTCGCACGCGGCTTGCAGGCGGGCGCGGCGATCATAAGCTTCCTGCGCCTCAGGGCTCGCCTTCGGCAGCGCCATGCCCGCTTCCTCGGCGAGGCGCTCCACAGCCTCCATGAAAGAAAGGCGCTCGGTTTCCTGGAGGAACTTGATGACGTCGCCGCCGAACCCGGACGAGAAACATTTGAAGATTTTTTTCTCGTCGTTGACGTAGAAACTCGGCGTCTTCTCATTGGTGAACGGCGATAAGCCAACCCATTCCTTGCCTTGTTTCTTAAGCGCGACTTTCCGCCCGATCACCGCTGACGGGCGAAGCCGCGCCTTCAGCTCGTCTAAGAAACCGTCAGGGAGTCGGATGCCAGCCACGAATCACTACAATAGATCGGCAGCCCCGGCGCGGCCAGCCGCCGCGTCGAGACTGTTCACAGAAAACCTTTGGTCGACGATCAGCCGTAGACCGACTCTTTGTTGAAGTGTTTCGTCAGGAGATAATAGACGACGGCGCGGTACTTGCTGCGTGTGGATTTGCCGTAGGTCTCCATCACGGCATCGATGCCCTCGTCCAGCTTCGGATCGTCGGCGAGGCCAAGCTTCTTTATCAGGAAGTTCTGCTTTACGGTCTCAAGCTCTTTCGGATCGCTGGCCGAAACCGTCGAGCTGTCGCGATTATAAATCGACGGACCGCAGCCGATCGTCACCTTTCTGAGAAGGTCCATATCGGCCGTCTGACCGCACTTATCGGCCAAGTCTTGCGCGTACTTTTCAATCAGTTCGTCTCGTTTGCTCATTGCGCTCCTCCTATTTGTATCAAGCGAACAGCCCGCTCACAGGGAAAGTGTAGCCTGTCGCGATTCTTGTGAAGCGGTTATTGCAGGTCTTCGGGTCGGCCGCGCTTTTCGTCGAAGCCGAGGAGATCCTGCATCGAATATAGCCCGGGCGGCTGCCGCGCGGCCCAAAGCGCGGCGTCGAGGGCCCCATGGGCGAAAACCGAGCGGTCGAGCGCAACGTGGCTTAGCCGCACGATTTCCCGGTCGGTCCCGAAGGCCGCCTCGTGCTCGCCCACCACCCCGCCCATGCGGCGCACGGCGAAGCCGATACGGCCTTCCCTCCGCCCGGCGTCGACGCCCTCGTAGGGAGGCGCCCTTAAATCTTTGAGATCCGCGCCGCGGCCGGCGGCGGCGGCCTCGCCCAATAGAAGCGCCGTGCCGGACGGCGCGTCCATCTTGCGGCGATGATGGGTCTCCAAAATCTCGATGTCCCAATCCGGGTCGAGCGATTGGGCGGCGCGGCGGACGAGGGCGGCGAGCAGGGCGACGCCGCGGGAGAAGTTGCCGGATTTCACAATCGCAAACCGCGCTGCGGCAGCAGCGATCGCCGCTTCGCCATCGGCGTCGAAACCCGTCGTGCCGATGACCACGCCGCGCACCGAAGTCGGCGCGAGCGCGGTCAACGCGTCGAGCGTTGCGGACGGCGTTGTGAAGTCAAGCCACGCTCCGGCCGTCGCCGCGGCGACTTCGGGGTCGGTGCAAGGTGTTTGGCCCAGGGCTGGCCGGCCGGCGAGCGACCCGAGATCGGTCTTTGCGTCCGGGTGATCGGGCCGTTCGGTCGCGCCGGCGATGGCCAGCCCCCTGTCCAAGGCCGCCGCCAGCAGTTCGCGTCCCATACGGCCCGCCGCGCCAGCCACGGCGATCGATATCTTGTCCGTCATGCGCCGCTTATAGCGGCCAAAGCGCGGAAGGCGAGAGCTGGCCTAGTGCGGGGGCGAGGGATCGGCGTCGGTGAGATTGTCCCAAAACCGCTTGGCTTTGCCGAGAAACCCCTCGCTCTCCGGGTTGCACTCCGCGCCGGTGCAGTCGCAGAACTCGCGGAGCAATTCGCGTTGACGACTGGATAAGTTCCGCGGCGTCTCGACGAAGAGTTCGACATAGAGATCGCCCGGCGCGCCCTGGCGGAGGCTTGGCATGCCCTTGCCGCGGAGGCGCAGTTTGCGGCCGGTCTGCGCGCCCTCCGGAATGGAGACGCGCGCCCGTCCGCCGTCGATCGTCGGCACCTCGACGTCCCCGCCTAAGGCCGCCGTCACCACAGGCACTGGCGTGCGGCAGTAGAGATTTGGGCCGTCCCGTTCGAAAATGTCGTGCTCGGCCACTGTGACGAAGATGTAGAGG
>CAYYNG010000236.1:0-4070 GCA_964472435.1 uncultured Hyphomonadaceae bacterium
GAATGCGCGCAGCCAGGAGGCGGTGGCCGAGATGCAGGCCGGCCGGGCGGGCTATCTCGCCCTGTTGCGGCATTTCATCAATGTCTCGATCGCGGCGCTCAAGGTCGACTACGCCGCCCTCAACGTCTCGTTCGACCTTTGGAAAGGGGAGGCCGATGTCGACCCTCTGATCCCGGGCCTCGTCGATGATCTCAAATCCCGCGGCATCGCCGAGCTCGACGACGGCGCCTGGATCATCCGGGTCGAGCGCGCGGGCGATAAGAAAGACATCCCGCCGTTCATGCTGGTCAATTCCAAGGGCGCGAGCGGCTATCACGCAACCGATCTCGCCACGATCAAGGACCGGGTCGACACGCTCGCGCCCCAGCGCATGCTCTATGTCGTCGACCAGCGCCAAGCCCTGCATTTCGAACAAGTGTTCCGCGCGGCGGACATCGCCGGCCTCTTCCCCGAGGCGAAGCTCGAACATATCGGCTTCGGCACCGTGAACGGGACCGACGGCAAGCCGTTCAAAACCCGCGAGGGCGGGGCGCTGCGGCTCGCCGATCTCAACCAAATGGCCCTCGACGAAGCGAGGAAGAAACTCTCCGAGACCGAGCTTTCAGCCGATCTTTCCGAGGCCGACCGGGCCGAGATCGCCCGGAAGGTGGCCCTCGCCGCGCTCCGGTTCGCCGACCTCCAGAACATGCGGACGACGAACTATGTCTTCGATCTCGAGCGGTTCACGAGCTTCGAGGGCAAGACCGGCCCCTATCTGCTTTACGCGGCGGTGCGGATCAAATCGCTCCTCCGCCGCGCGGCGGCCGAGGGCCGCGAACCGGGCGAGATCCGGATTGAAAGCGACGCCGAGCGGCAACTCGCCCTCGCGCTCGACGGGTTCGGCCCGGCCCTCATTCAGGCGCGGGAGAAACGCTATCCCCACTATATCTGCGAGCATGTCTACGGCCTCGCCCAGGCCTTCAGCGCCTTCTACGCGGCCCACCCCATCGCCGCAGAGCCAGACGCCGGGAAACGCGCCTCGCGCCTTGCGCTCTCGGAAGCGGTGCTGCGCCAGCTCGAGACAGGCCTCGACCTGCTCGGGATCGAGACGCCGGAGCGGATGTAGCGGAGCGGAGGTCGGCTTTCGGTGGCGGAGGGGGTGTCCGAAACCGCGCCCTAGGCGAGGGTCTGATGGCGAACGAGATCCTGCCATCGACTTCTGGGCTTGGAGGCGCGTATAAGCAGGGGCTGTCTCCGAGGAGGCTTGCAACGTCGCACCTGTTTTGTAAGCGGGACGAACACTGAACGGAGAATCCCTTTTTTTGGAGATTTCATCGCTCGTCGCCCTCCTTGTTTTTTTCGCCGCCTGTTTTGCGGCAGCCAGCAGCGGAGCCGTCTTCAAACCGGGACTGTGGTACGAAAATCTGAAAAAGCCGCGCTGGAACCCGCCGAACTGGGCCTTTCCAGTCGTCTGGACGATCCTCTTCACAATGATGGCGGTGTCCGGTTGGCTTGTCTGGCAGTCATCGGGGGTGGCGGCCTGGCCGGCTTTGACGGTGTACGCAGTCCACCTCGTCATCAATGGGCTGTGGTCTTGGCTGTTTTTCGGCAAGCAGCGGCTCGACTGGGCGATGGTTGATGTGATCTTCCTGTGGGCCATCATCGTCGCGATGATCATCGCCTTCCACCCCTACAGCGTCCTGGCGAGCTTGCTGCTCACGCCTTACCTGCTCTGGGTGACAATTGCGGCCGTGCTGAATTTCCGCCTGCTTCAAATGAATGGAGCAAGAGGTGTTCAAACGGCGTAGGCGGCGCTTTCGAGCCGGGCTCCGTCCTCAATTAGAAAGACTGGACATCGCCGGAAGGGGACAGCCAGGAACTCTGTCCGAACGTCCGCTCATGTTTCGAAACGGGGAATCAGATCGGGGGAGGAAAAGCGGCGTCGGGTAAGAACGCCGCTTTCCGATTACTGGGATTCTACGGCTCAGGCGTTGCGGAACCACTCAACGATTTCCGCTGTGGCCCGGTCGATGGCGTCGGCCTGATCGTAGTAGGCTAGGTGCGGGGTCTCGTCCCAGATGGTCTTGGTCCGCGTCGTCTCCGATACCGCAGCCATATGACGGCGCGCGGCGCTCGGGAGGAAACAATTGTCACCATGGATCATCAGCCAAGGGGCTGTCAGCGTTTTAGCTGCGCCGATGGAGTCGTAGCTGAGCAGATCCGCATCGCTCATGACGGCATAACGGTTGTCCCATTGGCCACGGTCCGCCCAGGGCTGGTACCAGACCCATACAAACTCTCCGGGCATGCCCACATTCATATCCGTCTGATCGACGCCCTTGATGTAGTCGACCTCGCCGGTCGCCTCGAATTTGGCTTTGGCGGCTTCGCCCTGGACGCGCCGGGCCGCAAGGCCATCTTCGGTCAGCCACTCCACATCGCCCTCACCGTCGCGGTAATGCCCGGCAACGGTCGCGAGAGCGTGAACGCCTTCAATTTCGGCAGCAGCCCGGAAGGCGATGGACGAGCCCTGGCAGATGGCGAGGATGGAGACCTGGTCCGGATGCACGTCAGGCCGGGATTTCAGGTAAGCGACCGCGGCCTTCAAGTCCTCGACCTTGTGGAACGGGTTCTCCCAGGCGCGCGGCTCGCCGCCGCTCTCACCGCGATACCGCGAGTCATAGGCCAGCGTCACAAAGCCCTGATCGGCCAGACGCTTGGCGTATTCGGTCGGGGCTTGTTCCTTCTGGTAGGTCATGGGCCCGATGATCGCCACGGCGGGACGACGCGCGCCCGACTGGGCGCCGTAGAGGTCTCCGACAAGTGGGGTCTCATCGACGAGAAAGCTGACTTTTTCCATTGTGGTGGCTCCTTGAGTTTGCGCAGCTGCGCGGTTGGGGGTGAAGAAGGTTGAAAGGGGAAGTGTTAGAGCGGCAGCTGCACCACCAAGAAGGGTGCGGCGGTTGAAGCGAGGGGTCTGGATGAGGCTCATGCTGGTCTCCTTCGTGTGGCTGGTGTCTTCCGACGCCCACGAACATGGCCCAGCCAAACTCTTTCGATAATCCGCTTTGTTTATGATACACTATTCGATACAGTCGAATAATGGATCGCGATCTTCTTTCTCATGTGCCGGTGGTGCTGTGTGTGGCCCGGCGCCGTGGCTTTGGCGCCGCCGCCTCAGAGCTGGGTATGAGTCCGTCCAGCGTCAGCCATGCCGTGAAACTGGTAGAGGAGCGCCTCGGCGCGCCCATTTTTGCGCGCACAACACGATCCGTTGCGCTGACCGAACTTGGCGAACGCTTTGTCAGGCTGGCAGGTGCAGGCCTGTCCGAACTCGACAACGCCTGGGAGACGGCCCAGTCTGAACTCACCGGCGCGTCGGGTCTTCTGCGCATCAATGCGCCGCGCATCACGCTGGGCTGGGTGCTGAAACCCATCCTCGCCGCCATGGCCGAAGATTATCCGGATGTGATGTGTGAAGTGTTTTTCGAGGACGGGCTCGCCGATGTTGTCGGTGACGGGTTCGACGCCGGCATTCGCCTCGGGCGCATGGTCTCAGACGACATGATCGGTGTGCGACTGGCACCGGCTTTCAGGGTCATCCTTGTCGCGGCGCCGGGCTATCTTGAGCGTCATGGTTGTCCGAAAACCCTGTCGGACCTCTCTGGTCATTCCTGTATTCAATACAGGATGACTTCTGCGGGGAACATCTATCGCTGGGAACTGCAGGACGGCGACGCCACCGTGCAGGTGGACACGCGAGGCGGCGTCATCGTCAACGACATGCTTCTTGCCTTGAGCCTCGCCGAAGCTGGTTTCGGAATATGCTACACATTTGAGCCACTTGCGAAAACAGCGCTTGAGGCGGGCCGCCTTGTCGAACTTCTGCCCAATGCATCCATCGAGGAGGATGGACTGACGCTCTACTATCCGCGTCGCGCCAGCCAAGCCCCAAAGCTACGGGCCTTCATCGACACGGCAAAGCGGCTCGCTTGATCCTTCCCATGATGCCCATCATCCATAATCCAGACAGTCGCGCGAGCAGCCCGAATGGCTACAAAGGGCCAATCCCAGTCACTAAGACAATCAGT
>CAYYNG010000237.1:0-4070 GCA_964472435.1 uncultured Hyphomonadaceae bacterium
TGTGCGCTGCGCGCGCCGGTTCGCCCATCAGGCCGACGCCGCCGCCGCCATAGACGAGACGCAGGCCCGCCGCCGCCAGCGTCCGGCCCGTCGCCTCCGCAAGGGCGAGGTAGGCGGGGTTCACATGGTTGGAGGAGCCGCAGTAAACGCAGACCGAGCGGAGTGCCGACATAGGACCTGATTCCTTTGAACGCCATAGTAGACGGGCCAACCTTTCATTCAAACCGGAAAAAACGGCGCGAAGGTGGCGCAGCGTCGACACGCGTCGTATTTGAGGACCTATGAGGCCTGCAGATTCCCACGACCCCGACCGCATCGACAGCGCCGATGGCGGCATCGGCGCCTCCATCGCCCGGGTGATCCGCCTCCTGTCCCGGCCAGAGCTCGCGAAATGGCGCCCGCTGATGCTGGCCGCGGTGGTGCTGACCCTCGCCGCCAAGGGGCTCGCGGTCGCCGCGCCGATCTTCTTGGGCGACGCGATCAACGCCTTGTCCGAGGGCGATCTCATCGAAGCAGCCCTTGTCCCAGCCCTTGGTTTCCTTGCCGTTTTCACGGGCGCGCGGTTCCTCTCGGCCGGCCTGCCGCAATTGCGCGACGCCCTGTTCGCACCCGTCAGCCAAGACGCACAGCGCATCGCCTGCGTCGACGCGTTCGGCCACGCTCAGTCCCTTTCGCTCAATTTCCACCAAACCCGCCGCACCGGCGCGCTCAACCGCATCATCGAGCGAGGCGCCGGCGCGATCGACTATCTGATCCGGTTTCTCGCCTTCAATATCGGTCCGACCCTTGTGGAGCTGGCGCTCGCTTCGGTGGTGCTGGGCTTCGCCTACGACGTTTGGCTCGCCGTGATCGCCGTTGCGACGGTCGCCGCCTATGGCGTCTTCACCTTCGCCGTCACCGAGTGGCGTGTGCGCCAGCGGAGGCGAATGAACAAGGCCGACACCGAACTCCGCGCTGTCGCCGTTGATTCCCTTACGAATTTCGAGACCGTAAAGGCCTTCGCCGCCGAGGCGCGCGAAACCGACAGATACGACCGCGCCATGCGCTCTTACAATGACCGCTATGTCGAGACCGCGCGCTCAATGAACCTGCTGAATGCGGGCCAAGAGCTGATCATGAATCTCGGCCTGCTCGCCATGCTGGGGCTCGCGGCGGCGAACGTCGCGCGGGGGCGGATGCAGATCGGCGATCTGACCGCCGTCATGCTGCTCCTCTTCAATCTCTACCGGCCGCTTAATATCCTCGGTTGGGCCTGGCGCGAAATCAAGCAGGGGGCGGTCGACCTCGAAAAGCTCTACGGCCTGATGGCGATGTCGCCCGAGGTGGCCGACAAGCCTGGCGCGAAGCCGCTGACCGCGCCGTGTGGCCGGGTGCAGTTCGAGGGTGTTGGTTTTTCCCATGACGGTCGGACCGCCGGGGTGCGGAATATCACATTCGATGTCGCGCCAGGCCGGAAGATCGCCTTTGTCGGTCGGTCCGGAGCTGGCAAGTCGACGCTCTTAAAGCTTCTCTTTCGCTTTTACGACGTGGAGGCCGGCCGGGTGTTGATCGACGGCGAAGACGTCCGCGATCTTGAGCAGACCTCGCTTCGGTCCGCTTTAGGCCTCGTCCCTCAAGACGTTGTTCTCTTCAACGATACGATCCGGGCCAATATCGCCTACGGCCGGCCCGAAGCGAGCGAGGCTGAACTCTGCGCCGCAGCGGAGAAGGCCCAGCTCCTGGACTTCATCGAGGCCCTGCCTGAGGGCTGGGAGACCCGGGTGGGCGAGCGGGGATTGAAGCTCTCGGGCGGCGAAAAACAGCGGGTCGGCATCGCCCGGGTCGTCCTCGCCGATCCCGCGATCCTCGTACTGGACGAGGCGACGTCCGCCCTCGACAGCGCCACTGAGGCCGCGGTGCAGGACGCTCTAGACGCGGCGGCGAAGGGGCGGACGACGCTCATGGTCGCTCACCGGCTGTCGACTGTTCGAAACGCAGATGAAATCCTCGTCCTGCAAGACGGCCAGGTGATCGAGCGCGGCCCCCATCAGGCGCTCCTCTCCAAAAAGGGCGTTTATGCTGATATGTGGGCTCGCCAGGCCGAGCGGGCCGACGCTGTGGCCGCTGAATAGGGAGGCACTCATAGACGAAACTGAGAAGCTGACAAAGGCGGGCGCTCTTGCCTGGCGGCGCGGCGGGTTCGATCTCGAGGGCGTCTTGGGGGCGCTGGCGGCGTTGTGCATGGGCGCGCTCTTGGGCCTTGTTTGGAGCCTTCTTTTCTGGCTGGGGCTCGCCGCGGCCGTCGTGGTCTTGCTGGCGACCCGGCGTGTGGACCGAACGCCCTCGGACGCGGCCGATCTCGTGCTTGCGCCCTGCGACGGGGTGGTCGCCGCGGTCGACCATGGCGCGACGCCGCCCTCCGAACTGCGGATCGAGGGAGGCGCGCCCGTCGTCCGCGTGCGCATCGCGTCTTCGCCGGCCTCACCAAACCCGATCTGGGCGCCGATCACCGGCGCGGTCGATGCCGTAATCGCCGAGGAGGGCGCGCCCTCGACGCCGATCGCCCGCCGGGCCGACGCCGATGGGCTGGCCCGCCGGTTTCTAACGTTTACGGGGGGCGGGCGAACCGTCGGCCTGGGGTTCGCAGCCGGCGGGCTTGGGCCGCGGTTCGATCTCTTCGTGGAACCGGGCGACGCGGTTCGCGCTGGTCGTAAAATCGGCGTCCGGCGCCTGGGCGGCTGGTGCGATATCTACCTTCCGGCCGACGCTGGGGATCTTCCCGCGCCCGGACGCACGCTTGTCGGCGCCGAAACCGCCGTCGCACGGCTGGGCGCCGCCCCGCCGGCGAAGTCGACCGACGCGCCCGCCGCGGCCGCCGCGGCCAAGCCTGCGAAACGGCGACGGAAACCGAGCGATGAGACGGTTGAGGAAGCTCCAGGCGCCGAGACCTCCGCAAACGAGGAGGGGCCTGAGAAACCGGATCTCGAGCGGCTCGCCAAGGCTATTGAGGACGGAAAGGACGTCTAATCCCGAGGCGCGTTCATCCAAGCCATTAACGGCTTAAGGGGGAACGCCCAAGCCACGCCTGCGACGACATAGAATAAAAGCTGCACCACGCCCGGCGCGCCCGTGATGTTCGAGCCGATCGTGGCGGCTGCCGCCGCGTAGATCGCAATGAAGAGGAGGGTGACGACCATGGCGATGGCTTTGCGCATATTCAAATCCTTCCGCCCTTTGGCCAGAATGCGGCAGCATGGCCGATTGCCCGCGGCGCGCCTTACGCCATGTAGGCGGCATGGCGATTGAAACGACCTCCTCCTCTGCGACGAAATGGGTGACCGCGTGGCTCGCGGTTCTCGCCGGGCTGGTTTATGCGATGATCCTGGTGGGCGGGGCCACGCGTTTAACGGATTCCGGGCTGTCCATCACCGAGTGGGAGCCGATCCGCGGCGCGCTGCCGCCCCTCGGCGAAGCCGCCTGGGCCGGGCTTTTCGAGAAGTATAAGAGCACCGCCGAATACAGGTTGCAGAACGCCGGCATGACGCTTGCCGAATTTCAGTACATTTTCTGGTGGGAATGGGCTCATCGATTCTTCGGCCGGGTGATCGGGCTCGTCGCCATCGTGGGCTATGCGGTGTTTCGCTGGCGGGGGTGGCTCAGCCCGGCGCTTTCGCGGCGGTGCCTTTTGTTGATCGCGCTCGGCGGCCTCCAGGGCGCGATCGGTTGGTGGATGGTGGCGAGCGGCATCGGCGAGACGAGTCGTGTGGACGTCGCACCCTATCGCTTGATGACGCATTTCACGCTCGCGCTTGCGATCATCGCGATCATCGCCTGGACGATCTTCGATCTCACGGGCCGCAGGACCGCCGCCGCAAGCACCCCGGCGCGAGCTGCCGCGATCGGGTTGTTGGCCTTGACGGGCCTCCAGATGGCGGCCGGGGCCCTTGTTGCGGGGCTCGACGCTGGACGAACCTATACCGATTGGCCGCTGATGGCGGGGGAGGTGTTTCCGTCGGGCTACCTCGCCTCCGGGCTCGGCTTGCGGAGCGTCTTCGAAGGCGTCGCCGCGACGCAATTCAATCACCGCTTTC
>CAYYNG010000238.1:0-4052 GCA_964472435.1 uncultured Hyphomonadaceae bacterium
CGCCAAACTTATCGCTCCGCGCCGCCGCGTTTTGCTGATCGCCGAATTCACAAGAAAGCCACCCCGTCTTTTATTGGACTCAGCCCGCCTCGACCGGAGTGCCGGCAATTGTTTAGAATTGAGTGAAGACAACACGTTAGAACCGAACGAACTTTGACGCAGATACACCCCGGATAGACATGACCCGTAGCGCCCAGATCTCGCGAAACACGAAAGAAACCTCCATCGCCGCAACGTTGGCGCTCGACGGCGCCGGCGCGGCCGACATCGCCACCGGCATCGGGTTCTTCGACCACATGCTTGAGAGCTTCACCAAACACAGCATGTTCGACCTCAGCCTGAAGGCGGAGGGCGATTTGCACATCGACATGCACCACACGGTGGAGGACACGGGCATCGTCATCGGCGCCGCGATCCGCAAGGCGCTCGGCGATTTCGCCGGCATCGCCCGCTTCGGCCACGCCTATGTGCCGATGGATGAGACGTTAAGCCGCGCCGCGATCGATCTCTGCAAGCGGCCCTATCTCGTTTGGAATGTCGGCTTCTCCCGCGACAAGATCGGAGAGATGGACACGGAGCTCTTCAAGGAGTTCTTCGCCGCCCTCGCCGGGAATGGCGGCATGTGCCTGCACATCGAAAACCTTTATGGCGAGAACTCCCACCACATCGCAGAGAGCTGCTTCAAGGCCACCGCCCGCGCCCTGCGCGCGGCCGTCGCCGTCGACCCGCGCCTCGGCGGCGCGCCAGCCTCGACCAAGGGATCGCTTTAAGGGCCGGTCGATCAGGAGCAGGGCCCGCTAGGGTTTGCGTTGGGTGGATTGTGTTGAGGACATCGGCTGCCGGGTCAGCCTCTCCGCCCCTCGGTTTTCTAATGAGCGGCTCGCTATCTCGCAGGCGGGCGGCTGGATGACGCCTCTAATGGCGAGCTTTCTGAGGTTCTGGGCGCACGCCTGGGGCCGCTAGCGCGGTTTGTGCTCCGTCCCCGGCGCGGGCGTGATATAGATCGCGGTCACCGGCGCGTGCACGTCCGCCGTATGCCAGACGCCGGCGGGGTTGATCACCGCGTCGCCTGGACCCACGGCCAAGGTGCGCACCTCGCCGTCGATCTCCTGGTGAAAGTCCGCCCGGCCTTCGACGATGATCACCACCTCGTCGCCTTCGGGATGGCGCTCCCAGGCCGGCCAATCCTCGGTCGATCGCTCCATCATGACGATCCGGCCGGGTCCGGCTCGGCAATGGGCGACCGCATAGGCCTCGAACCCGGCGTCGGTGTGCTGAAAGCCTGGTAATGGCTCGGCGGGCGCATGGTCGGCGCCGAGATGGATCGGCGAGGCGGATAGATCGAACGGGCCCGTATCACGCTGTGCCATGGTCTTCCTCCCTGTCGGCGCCAGTCTACCACAGCGCGGCGGGCGCCGCCGAACGGATTGCCGCCTGGCCCCTGCTCCCCTAAACCCGCGCCATGCGCACGATCGCCCTCATCGACTACGGCTCCGGCAATCTGCACTCGGCTGCGCGGGCGCTGACTGCGGCGTCCAACATCGCCCAGCGCACGCGGGAAGTGCGGGTGACGGCGGACCCGGACGTTCTTCGGTATGCGGATCGGATCGTCCTCCCAGGCGTCGGACACTTCGCCGATTGCGCCGCGGGGCTGAGAGCGCGGGACGGCGTCGTCGAGGCGCTAGAGGAACAAGTGATCGAAGGCGGAAAACCCTTTCTCGGCATCTGCGTCGGCATGCAGCTGATGGCCGCCCGCGGCCTAGAGGACGGCGAGACGCCGGGCCTTGGCTGGGTGGCGGGCGATGTGGCGGAGATCGCGCCGGGCGGGGGCCTCCGCGTGCCGCATATGGGCTGGAATCAGCTAAATGTGGCGAGCGACCACCCCGTGCTGGAGGGCCTCGGCGCCGACGCCCACGCCTATTTCGTCCACTCCTACGCGCTCACCGCGGGCGCGGCCGCCGACATCGCCGCCACGACCGATTATGGCGGCCCGGTCACCGCGTGTGTGGCGAAACAAAATCTCTTCGGCGCCCAGTTCCACCCGGAAAAGAGCCAGAAGACGGGGCTCCGGCTTCTCGCCAATTGGATCCGGTGGGAGCCCGAATGAGCTTCACCCTCTATCCCGCGATCGACCTCAAAGACGGCGCCTGTGTGCGTCTCTTCAAAGGCGATATGGACCAGGCGACGGAGTTCAATCCCGACCCCGCCGACCAGGCGCGCCGGTTTGCAGAGATGGGATTCGACCACCTACATGTCGTTGATTTAAATGGTGCTTTTGAAGGCGCGAGCGCAAATACAGCGGCGGTCGAGGCGATCCTCGGCGCGACATCCGCCCCGGCCCAGCTCGGCGGCGGCATTCGGGACCGGGCGGGCATCGAGCGCTGGCTGGCGGCGGGCGTCGCCCGCGTCATCCTCGGCACGGCCGCCCTCCGGGACCCGGACCTCGTGAAATCGGCGGCCCGCGATCTGCCGGGCCGCATCGCCGTGGGCATCGACGCGGTGGATGGCATGGTCGCCGTCGCGGGGTGGGCGGAGACCTCGGACATGCCGGCCGTGGAACTCGCAAAGGCCTTCGAAGGCTGCGGCGTCGCCGCCATCATCGCCACCGATATCAGCCGGGACGGGACGAAGACCGGGGTGAATGTCGAGTTCACCGGCGCGCTCGCGGACGCGGTCTCGATCCCCATTATCGCAAGTGGCGGCGTCAAATCCGTGAGCGATATTAAAGCTTTAAGAGCGCGAGAAGGCGCCCGCCCCATCGCCGGCGCGATCCTGGGCCGGGCGCTTTATGATGGCGACATCGAGCCGGGTGAAGCGTTGGAGGCGGCATGAGCCGGCTCCAAGAGATCATCGACAAACTATCCACCCATGGCTCGCTCCGCGTGCGTAGCGCGCTCAATCCATTCCTTTGGGGGATAGGAACAATAGGAGCAGTCGTAGCCGCGTCTATGTTCGCGCGACCGCCGGAATGGGTTTATGCTGCGTTGGTGGGCATCTTCTTTTTGGCGGTTCTTGTGACATTGGGCGTTGGCGTGTTCATGGCTATTGCACGCCCTGACGACCTCCGTTCCGAAGAGTACTTGTTAGAACAAAAACGCCTATCCATGTACCGTGATACCGACCGGGCAGACGAACCTATTCCTTCTAAGGAGCTGGAGGCCCTGCCTGACCCAAAACGCATCGAGGATGAAATCGATGAAAGCTGAGCGACCATTTCTGATCATTTATAATCCCGACCAGGTATCGGATCCGCTGTTTCGAAACTTTATTCAATCGAGCCAAATGGTAACTTATTGGGCTCAATCATTCCCAAACACGATGTTCGTCTCAGCCACCTGCGATGCTGTGGGTTTGACAAATTACGTTAGTTCTCATTTTAAAAATCTTCAATTCTTTGTCGCCGACATATCGGATCGCTTCAGACGAGATGGTCTAATGCCTCAAGGCATTTGGAATCTCATTTACCATAGCGAACCATCGAGTAACGTCGCATCTTAGGTGCTTAAGACCCGCATCATCCCCTGCCTCGACGTCAAAGACGGGCGCACTGTGAAGGGCGTCAATTTCGTCGATCTGCGCGATGCAGGCGACCCGGTGGCGCTCGCGAAAGCCTATGACGAACAAGGCGCTGACGAGCTCTGCTTCCTCGATATCAGCGCCTCTCACGAGGGCCGGGACACGATGCTGGACGTCGTCACCCGCACCGCCGAGCAATGCTTTATGCCATAGACCGTGGGCGGGGGGGTGCGCAACCCCGAAGACATGGTCCGCCTCCTCCGTGCGGGGGCGGACAAGGTGGCGATCAACACCGCCGCCGTGCTGGATCCAGATACGATATCTAGATGCGCCGAAAAGGTCGGCCGGCAGTGCGTGGTGGTGGCGATCGACGCGAAATCGACCCCCGAAGGCTGGCGCATCTTCACCCATGGCGGCCGCACGGAGACCGAAATCGACGCGGTTCAGTTCGCCCGGGAGGCGAGCCGGCGCGGGGCGGGGGAGATCCTGCTCACCTCGATGGACAAGGATGGCACGAAATCAGGTTTCGATCTCGC
>CAYYNG010000239.1:0-4030 GCA_964472435.1 uncultured Hyphomonadaceae bacterium
CAGCGGCCCGTCGTCGAGCACCTGCAGGAGCACGTTGATGAGGTCCGGATGCGCCTTCTCGATCTCGTCGAGCAGGATCACCTGGTAGGGCCGCCGCCGCACCGCCTCGGTCAGCGCGCCGCCCTCCTCATAGCCGACATAGCCGGGCGGGGCGCCGATCAAGCGGGCAACCGAATGCTTTTCGGCGTATTCCGACATATCAAGGCGGACGATCGCCTGGTCGTCGTCTAACAGGAATTCCGCTAGCGCCTTGGTAAGCGCGGTCTTGCCGACGCCCGTAGGGCCGACGAACAGAAAGGAGCCGATCGGGCGGGCGGGATCCTGGAGCCCCGCGCGGGCCCGTCGCACTGCATTCGAGACCGCCGACAAAGCCTCCTCCTGCCCGATGACGCGGGCGCGCAGCGTCTCCTCCATTTTGAGAAGCTTTTCACGCTCGCCCTCCATCATTTTGTCGACGGGGACGCCTGTCCATTTCGAAACCACCGCCGCGATGTGTTCTGGCCGCACGACTTCCGAAACGAGCGCGCCCTCGTCGCTCTCCTCCGATCCTTCAACCCGCGCGATCTCTTCCTCGAGCCGTGGGATCTCACCGTATTTCAGCTCGCCCGCCCGGGACCAATCGGCCCGCCTTTCCGCGTCCGCCAGGGCGGCCCGCGCGCGATCCAGGCGTTCTTTCGCACTGGCTGCGCCTTTAAGCTTCTCCTTCTCCGCCGCCCAGGCCGTGGTGAGTTCGTCCGATTGGGTCTGGAGGGAGGCGATTTCCGTCTCCAGATCGGCAAGTCGGTCCTTCGACGCCTTGTCTTTTTCCTTCTTCAGCGCCTCGGCCTCGATCCGGAGCTGGGTCAGCCGGCGGTCGATCTCGTCGAGGGCTTCGGGCTTCGAATCGACCTGCATGCGAAGGCGCGAGGCCGCTTCGTCCATCAAGTCGATTGCTTTATCCGGCAGAAACCGATCGGTGATGTACCGGTTGGAAAGCGTCGCCGCAGAGACGATGGCCGCATCCGAGACGCGAACGCCATGGTGCGCCTCGTAACGCTCCTTCAAACCGCGGAGGATGGACACGGTGTCCTCGACCGTCGGCTCGTCGACGAAAACCGCCATCAAGCTCCGCGCGAGCGCTGGATCGCCTTCGACATATTTGCGATATTCATCGAGGGTGGTCGCGCCGACGCAGTGGAGATCGCCCCGGGCGAGGGCGGGCTTAAGGAGGTTCGAGGCGTCCATGGCCCCATCGGTCTTTCCGGCGCCCACAAGGGTGTGCATCTCGTCGATGAAGAGGATCACGCCGCCGGCGGCTTCCTCGACTTCTTTCAACACCGCTTTAAGGCGTTCTTCGAACTCGCCGCGAAATTTCGCGCCGGCGATCAACGCACCCATGTCGAGCGCCAGGAGGCGCTTATCTTTCAAACTTTCGGGCACGTCGCCATCGACGATGCGAAGCGCGAGCCCTTCTGCAATGGCGGTCTTGCCGACGCCGGGCTCGCCGATCAGCACGGGATTGTTCTTGGTCCGCCGTGAAAGGACTTGAACCGTACGCCGGATCTCCTCGTCCCGCCCGATTACGGGGTCCAGCTTGCCTGCGCGGGCATCCTCCGTGAGGTCGCGGGCATACTTCTTCAGCGCCTCGTAACCCTCCTCCGCAGTTTGCGAATCTGCAGTCCGGCCTTGGCGAAGCTGGGCGATGGCGCCCTCCAAAGCGCGCACCGTGACCCCTGCGTCGGCGAGCAACTTCGCCGCCTTTGACCCTGGAAGCCCGGCAATGGAGAGCAGCAAACGCTCAACGGTGACAAAACTATCGCCCGCTTTTTGGGCTTGGGCTTCGGCGTCAGCGAAGAGTTTCGCTGTTTCCTGATCGACGTAGAGGCGGCCGTCGCCTCCGGACACGCTGGGCAATGCGGCCAGCGCGCTCTCAACGCCGCTGGCGACGAGCTCGGGTCGGCCCCCGCTCGCACGAATGAGGTTTACGGCCAGCTGGTCGCGATCCTCAAGGAGCGCCTTTAAGACGTGTTCCGGTCTGAAATTCTGATGGCCGGCGGCCAAGGCGGCCGTCTGGGCGGTCTGCAGCGCGGCGCGCGCCCGCTCGGTATACTGTTCGATATTCATGCGTCATCCCCTTCTAGAGGCAGATTTGATCCAATGACGTCGCGCCGGCGACGCCGCACGAGACGAGAACTGAGGCGCCCCGCTCAGCGGCGACGCCTTTATTTAACTACGATTTGGGAATGGCCTGCGGGCGACGCAAGGGCGCGCGCGGCGTTTACTCCGCCGCCTCGATCGGGGCGTCGGCGGGCGCGGTGTCGGCCTCCCCGTCCGCCGTCTCCGCGATGGGACCGCCGCGGGAGAGGGTTTTCAGAACGCCGCTTTCGTCCCCGCCGGCCGGCGCATCCTCCGCATCGGCCATGTCGTCTTTGCGGCGATACGATCGGCGGCGGCGCGGCTTCGGCTCTGCCGGCGCCGGCGCGTCGGCCGCGTCTTGATCTTCGTCGATCACCTTCAATGCGTCCGGCGTTTCGGCGCCCTCCGCCGCGGCCTCGGCCTCCGCCGTCTCTGCCGACGCGTCGCGCTCCTCGCCCTGGCCGTCGCGCGCATCCCGCGGCTTCTCCTTTGGCTGCATGGCGGCGATCAAGCGAGCATAGTGCTCTGCGTGTTGATAGTAGTTTTCGCTATTGATGCGTTCGCCCGACGATTGCGCGTCGCGGGCGTATTGAAGGTACTTATCGAGGATCTGCTGGGCGGAGCCGCGGATCTTCACATCGGGCCCGGTGCTCTCGAAATGCCGATTCGGGTTGTTGTTATTGTTGCTCGACCGCCGATTGCGGCCCCGCTGGCGTTGTTTCATGGATCGGGTCCCTGAACTATCTTACCCATGTCTGGGCGGTTCGCGGCCTCGGCTCTACCGCCGTCGGCGCAGCGCGTCTCTCATCCGTATCGCTGTCTCGGAACGGGGCGCGACCGCCGCTCGACTTCCGTGACACTGGCTTAGCGCGCAATCGCGGAAGAGCCAAGCCCTTATTGCGCTCGGCGGCCCGCCACCACGCGCGGATGGCCGCCGAGATCCGCAGCAACGGAAATATCGGAGAACCCGGCGCCGGCGAGAAGCGCTGACACGTCGGCCGCCTGGTCGAAACCGATCTCTAAGACCAGCCAAGCGTCCCGCCGCATCCGCCGGCCTGCGCTTGCCGCTATCTCTCGGAAGGCGGCAAGGCCGTCGGGACCGCCGTCCAGCGCGCCTCGGGGGTCATGATCGCGAACCTCTGGTGCAAGCCGCTCGATTTCGGCCGAGCGGATGTAAGGCGGGTTCGAGACGATGAGATCCATCTCCTTCCACCCGGCCCAATCCTGCCAATCACCGACCGCCGCCTCGGCGCGACCCGCGAGCCCCAAACCCTTTAAGTTCGCGTCCAGCAAGGCCGCCGCCGCAGGCTCTTTCTCCAAGGCGATGCCCCGGGCTGCAGGGCGAGCGCTGAGGATCGCGGCGATGAGGCAGCCCGAGCCAGCCCCGAGATCCGCAACCCGGCCCTCGGAGAAGCGCTCCAGCGCAACATCGACCACGGTCTCGCTGTCGGCGCGGGGGATCAGCGCTCGGCGGTCGGAGAGGAGATCCAACCCGTAGAAACCTGCGCGGCCCGCGATATGGGCGAACGGCTCCCGGGACGCGCGGCGGCCGACATAGGCGCTGAACCGCTGCGCCGTCGCAGCCGGAACCGCCGCGTCTTCAACGGCGATGAGCTCAGCCGCCGTCCGGCCATCGGCGAGCGCCATGAGGCGGCGGGCCTCCTGCTGGGGCGCATCGACGCCGGCGTCGCGCAAACGGCTTGCCGCCTCTATTTGCAGCGCTTGGTACGACCCGGCGATCAGGCCTCCGCCTCCGCCATTTCGGCCAGGCGGCGCGCCTCGTCGTCTGCGACCAGCGCATCGATCACGTCGCCCAGTTTGTCGCCAGCGACCACCTTGTCCAGGGCGTAGAGCGTCAGCCCGATCCGGTGATCGGTGACGCGGCCCTGCGGGAAGTTGTAGGTGCGGATCCGCT
>CAYYNG010000240.1:0-4010 GCA_964472435.1 uncultured Hyphomonadaceae bacterium
GAGCGGTCCGAGCGCAACCCGGACCGCGGCGAACGAAGCCCGAAACGGGGACGGCGGCGATGAGCGGGATGCTGAACAATCCGTTCGACAAAGAGGAAGACGACGACATCGTCGACACGGCGCGGCCGAGCCCGCGACCGAAAGACGCCGCGACGATCATCCTCGTCCGCCGCGACGGACCGAGGCCGACGGTGCTGATGGGCAAGCGTTCCGGGCGGCACGATTTCATGCCCGACAAATACGTGTTTCCGGGCGGCCGCGTGGACCCGCAGGACGGACGGGTGCCCTCGCTGACGGAGCTGACCCCGGAGAGCGAAGCGAAGCTGCGCATCGGCGCACGGCGCGCGCCGCGATCCTTCGCCCTCACCGCGGTCCGCGAGCTCTTCGAGGAAACGGGGCTCATCGCCGGCAAGCCTGCGGAAATGCCGTTAAAAGCGCCGCCCGGCTGGGAGCGGCTCTATGGTATGGACATCGCGCCGTGCCTGCACGGGGTGCGCTTCATCGGCCGCGCGATCACCCCGCCCTATCGCCCGAAACGCTTTGACGCCCGCTTCTTCCTGGCCGAGGCGGAAGAAGCCCTGATCGACGAGCGCCCGCCCCTCGACGGCGCCGAGCTCCATGACCTGCAATGGGTGACGATCGCCGATGCGATGGGCCTCGACCTGCCGTCGGTCACCCGTTTCATGCTCGGTGAAATCGACGAGCGTCTCAGCCGCCCAGGCGCGGCGAGTGGCCCGCCCTTCCTCCGCTGGACGCGGACCGGCCACACGATGGACCGGCTTTAAGCCTTGCCCGCTGCGCGGCTCTCCCGGAAACATGAAGGCTGAGCGCGCGGCGAACGCGCCTGAAGGAGGTTTCATGACCGATTTCACACCACGCAAGGGCATGACCGCGCGCCAGATCGAAGCGCTGATCACTGAGATCCTTGCCGAGGCGACCCTCGAAGAGAAGGTCGCGATGATGTCGGGCAAGGGCTTTTTCGAGTCCATGGCCCGGACAGGCATGACCTGGGGCGCGGAGCCCTATCGCGCGGGCGGGGGCTGCGAACGGCTCGGCGTGCCGGCGCTCTATTTCACCGATGGTCCGCGCGGCGTCGCGCGGGGGAACTCAACCTGCTTTCCATGCACCATGGCCCGCGGCGCGGCCTGGGACCGCGACCTCGAACGGCGCATCGGAGAGGTGATGGGGATCGAGATCCGGGCCCAGGGCTGCAACCTTTCGGGGGCGGTGTGCGTGAATCTCCTTCGCCACCCAGGCTGGGGGCGGGCTCAGGAGACCTATGGCGAGGACCCCTTCCATGTCGGCGAGCTTGGCGCGGCGCTCGCGACGGGGATCCAGACCCATAATGTGATCGCAACGGTCAAACATTTCGCCCTGAACTCGATCGAGAACGCCCGTTTCAAGGTCGATGTGCGGGTGGACGGACGGACCTTGCGCGAGGTCTACCTTCCCCACTTCAAACGCATCTTGGACGCGGGCTGCGCGAGCGTGATGAGCGCCTACAACAAAATGAACGGCGAATATTGCGGCCAGAACCGCGACCTCCTCACCGACATTCTTCGCCATGAATGGGGCTTTGACGGGTTCGTCCATTCCGATTGGATATTGGGCGTCTACGAGCCCTATGGCGCTGCGGCCGGCCTCGACATCGAAAACCCAGAACCGGTCCATTTCGGCAAGAAGTTGGTCGCCGCCGTCAAAGGCGGACAGATCGAACCCTCCGTCGTCGACGCGGCGTGCCGCCGGATCCTGCGCATCCTCTATCGCTTCGCGTCCGCCGAGGATCCGCTTGAGACGTACACGGAAGACATGGTGGCCGCCCCCGCACACGCTGCGCTGGCCCGCGAGGCGGCTGAGAAGTCAGCGGTGCTTCTCAAGAACTCAGGCGTCCTGCCGTTGGCGAGGTCGGCGAAGATCGGCCTTTTCGGCAAATTGGCCGCTCTTGCGAACACGGGGGATTTCGGTTCGAGCCGCGTGCAGCCGCCCTATGTGACCACAGCGCTCGGGGGCCTCGCCGACTATCTCGACCGCCCGGACCTCTCGCTCTCGGGGGACGAAGACGACACCGCCGCAGCTGCGGCCGCCGCGGCCGGCCTCGACGCCGCAATCCTCGTTGTCGGCACCACCGCCCAAGACGAGGGCGAGATCATCCCCGGCCACATGGCGGGCGGCATGCCGCTGCCCGAGGGCGCCGAAGCCTTGATCGAGGCCTCTCGATCGGCTGAAGGCGCGGGCGCGCTGGGCGGCGGCGGCGACCGCGGCGGGGATCGCGAGAAACTGCGCCTGCCCGCCGGGCAGGTCGCGCTGATCCAGGCCGTCGCTGCCGCGAACCCTAACACCGTGGTGATCATTGTCTCAGGCTCGGCGATCCTTTCGGCCGATTGGGCTCCGCAGACGGCGGCGATCCTGCAGACTTTCTATTCGGGCATGGAGGGCGGTGCGGCGCTCGCCAGGCTGCTCTATGGCGAGGTCAGCCCGTCCGGCAAGCTGCCCTTCACGGTGACCGAGACGGAGGAGGATTACCCCTTCTTCGACAAGAACGCCGATATGATCGCGTACGGTCCGCTCCATGGCTATGCTTTGATGGAGCGCTCGCAGAACATCCCGCAATTCGCCTTTGGCCATGGGCTTAGCTATGCAAGCTTCGCGTATCGGGCGCTGAAACTCCGCCGCGCGCCGGGCGGCGTGTTGGCGGAGGTTTCGGTGCGCAATACCGGCAAGATCGCCGCCGACGAGATCGTTCAGCTCTATGTCGGCTTTCCGAACCGGATCGTCGAGCGCCCGCTGAAACTGCTCCGCGGCTTTGAGCGCGCCTCGCTGGCGCCCGGTGAAACCCAGACCGTTCGCTTCTTCGTGCCCGACACCGATCTTGCCTACTGGGACGAAGGCGGGCGCGCCTGGCGGATCGAGCCGGGCCCCCACACGGTCTTCGCCGGAGGATCAAGCCGGAACGCCGACCTCCTCTCTGCAGAGATCACCATCTAGCGAAGCGGCGGCGCTCGCCGCTTGACATGGGGGGGGCCGGTCGTCATAGACCGCGTTCGATTTTCTAAAGACTTTAGAGAGCGCCCCTCGCCATGGCCAAACCCGCCACGATCAAAATTCGCCTGAACTCGACCGCCGGCACTGGCTTTTTCTATGTGACGAAAAAGAACCCGCGGAACACCACCGAAAAGCTGGTAATGCGGAAATACGATCCGGTCGCGCGCAAGCACGTCGAGTTCAAAGAAGGCAAAATCAAGTAACGACGAGGCGTTAGGCCGCGACGCTCTCTACACGGTTCCGGCCCGCTGATTTCGCGCGGTAGAGCGCCGCATCCGCTCGCTTGATAAGCGAGTCCACAGAGTCCTCTGGGGTCAAAGTTGCGACACCCGAACTGACGGTGACCGATAGAGACACCGGCACGCCATCCACCTCGAAAGGCTCGGCCGCCACAGCGCGACGGGCGCGCTCGGCGACGACGCAGGCGACATCGCCCGCTGTCTCCGGCATGATTACGGCGAATTCCTCCCCGCCATGGCGGCAAACAATGTCCATTGGGCGCACATTCGCGCTGAGCCGCTTGGCGAACTCGCCGAGCACGTGGTCGCCCGCCTCGTGGCCGTAGGTGTCGTTGACTTTTTTAAAGTGATCGATGTCGGCCAGGATGATCGACAAGGGTTTGGAACCGATCGCGGCGCGCTGCATCAACAAGCTCAGCTGGTTCATCATATACCGCCGATTGTAAAGACCGGTCAGCTGGTCGATGACCGCCAGCTCCATCCCGCGGTCGACGCGCTGGCGTAGAATGTCGATATAGCGCATCCGCCGGGCTTGGGTTGCGACGCGCGCCACCAGCTCCTGCCGGTTGACCGGCGTCATGATGATGTCGTTCGCGCCGAGGTTCAGCGCCTTTAAACCGATATCCTTGTCCTCTGGATCTCAGATCGTAATGACGGCGATGGCGCGGGTGTCTTCGCGGATCTTAAAGTGCGCGCAGAGCCGCAACGGGTCGAAGCGCTGACCCGACA
>CAYYNG010000241.1:0-3994 GCA_964472435.1 uncultured Hyphomonadaceae bacterium
ACTTGCGCTCAAACAAGGACCTAAAGCGACGGTCTGGAGTGTAATGAAAGACCGACGCGTTAGGCCCTGCCCTCGAAACCCGCGTCTATTTCGGGTTTAGCGCCGGGTGGTTCGGCGTAGACATGTCGGAAAGGCGGCGCCTATCGACGCATTATATCCACGCATCCGACCCGGCCTCATTGTCGGATAGGCGCAGGGATAAGCCGGCCGTCAGCTATAGTCTGCGATGCGGCAGAGAAGGCCGTCGCGGAACTCGAAAAAGCTCGCGCCGCGAATCTCGATCGTCTCGCCGGCGCGGGCGCCGTTCGGCAGGTCGACCGCCGCCTTGCCTTCAAACGCGATTTCGGCGGCCGCATGGGCCTCTTCTGCGACAAAGCTCAACAGCGTCTGGCGACGATAGGAAAAGGCGTTGCCGGACAGCCGCGCGACCTCCCCCATCGCCGCCTTGCCTTCAAGTCGCATCGATTGGCCGGTGTTCGAGATATTCTCGAAGACGATGTCGTCGGTCACGCATTCCAGCATGCCGTCGATGTCCCGCGCATTGTAGCGCTCAAGATAGGTTTGAACGATGGTCTTGGGGCTCGCCATGCGTTGACACTACTACGTTTTCAACCAGAAGCCCATTGTCCGTGATGGGCTCGGGGCTTGGCAAGCTGGGGAAAAAGCGGATAAACCGCGCGATCGAATGGAGGCCGCCATGGGCACGCGCATCGCCGTAGTGGGCGCCACGGGAAACGTGGGCCAGGAACTGCTCGCCATCCTGCACGAGCGGCTGTTCCCAGCCGACAAAGTGCACGCCATCGCCTCGCGGCGATCGGTGGGGCGCGACGTCAGCCTCGGCGAGAAGACTCTAAAATGCGAAGACCTTGAGAGTTTTGATTTTTCGAAGGTAGACCTCGTCTTAATGTCCGCCGGTGGAAAGATCTCGCGGGAATGGGCGCCGAAGATCGCCGCCACCGGCGCCATCGTCATCGACAATTCGTCGACCTGGCGGAAGGACCCGGACGTGCCGCTGGTCGTTCCGGAGGTGAACGCCGAGGCGGTGATGGGCTATGGGGTCAAGAACATCATCGCAAATCCGAACTGCTCGACGGCGCAGCTGCTCGTTGCGCTCAAACCATTGCACGATGCTGCGCGAATCACCCGGGTGGTCGTCTCGACCTATCAATCGGTCTCCGGCACCGGCAAAGAGGCGATGGACGAGCTCTGGAACCAGACTCGCGGCATCTATGTGAACGATCCCATCACCCCGGAGGCCTACCCCAAGCAGATCGCTTTCAACGTCATCCCCCATGGCGGCGACTTCCTAGAGAACGGCTACACGACCGAAGAACAGAAGATCGTCGACGAGACCCAAAAGATCCTCGACCCGTCGATCAAAGTCACGGCGACCAGCGTTCGCGTGCCGGTCTTCGTAGGCCATTCCGAAGCGGTGAACGTCGAATTCGCCGAACCGCTGACGCCGGGCTCGGCGCGCAAGATCCTGCGGGAGTCGCCAGGGATCATGCTGATCGACGATCCCCGTGAGGAGCAATACATCACGCCTGTCGAATGCGTCGGCGAGTGGGCGACCTTCATATCTCGCGTGCGGCGCGACGAGACGGTTGAGAACGGCCTCGCCATGTGGGTCGTCTCCGACAATCTGCGCAAGGGCGCGGCGCTGAACGCGGTTCAGATCGCCGAAGAGCTCCTCAATCGCGGCGTGGTCCAGCCGGAGACCGAGGCCGCTGCAACCTAGGGCGGTTTCACCCTATTTTAAAGCAGACATGCGACGGCTCGGCCCTGTTTTCAGAGAAGGGGGGCAGAGCGCATGGCGCGGTCAGACAAAGGTTTGAAAGCGCAGATTGGCGCGAAACACGTTCGGCGCGGTGTCATCGCCACCCTAGCCATCGTTGCGATATTCGGCCCCTCGGTGATCTATCCATGGCTCAGCGCGCGGGCGTCGACCCAACCGAAGATCGACGGCACCTCCATCGAAACCGCGCTCTACCGCCTCGATGTCAAGACACTTGACGCCCCGCGGGATCCAGGCCGCGGCGGCGCGATCGCGGCCTTTGGCGACGATGTCTTCCTCATCACGCGCCCAGGCGTTTTCTATCGACTGGATCATGACGAGGAGGCTTTCCGCCCCATTGGTCTTCATGGACCGAACCGAATCGAAACCACAGCATTCTACTCCCGCCCAGTCGATACGGAAGCCATCGGTTATCAAGACCTCAAATTGCGCGCCGCCGCGGACGGTCTCCTTGAGGCGACGATCTCTCAAGTCCGGGTCGATCTCGACCGGAGCTGCGTCGATCTATCCATCTGGCAAACCGAATTCGAACCGGCCCGCGCGTTCGGCGAAACCGGTCCCGCCGTCGATTGGCGCGAGATTTGGGCGAGCTCGCCCTGCATCACAGACGCTCGAGGATCGCTACCGGTGCAGGGTGGCGGCGATATGGCCTTCCTGCCCGACGGCCGGCTCGCGGTCTTTGTCGGTGATTTCGGCGTCGACGGCTATAACCGCAAAACCGAGGGCGTCGACCCCCAGACACTCGACAATGACTATGGCAAAGTGATCGCCATCGACCTTGCGACCGGCGCCCATGAAATTCTCTCGCGCGGTCATCGGAATCCGGGCGGTCTCGTGGTCGACACCGAGGGGCAGCTTTGGCAGTCGGAAAACGGCTCCCAAGGCGGCGATGAAATCAACCTTATCATCCCGGGCCGAAACTATGGATGGCCGCTGGAAACCTACGGCACTCAATATGGCCTGAGGTATTGGCCAATGGATGACACCGTCGGCACGCACGACGCGTTCACCCGCCCGATCTACTCGTTCGTGCCATCCGTTGCGACCTCCTCGCTGGTCCTTATCGACCATGAGGACTACGGCGCCTGGCGCGGCGATCTGTTGCTCGGCGAGTTCAAGACCCGCCGGATCACCCGTCTGCACATCCGGGACGGCCGGGTGATTTTCGCAGAGCCCATTCCGGTTTCCGTCCGCGTGCGGGACCTTACGGTCGGCGACAATGGCGTGATCTACTTGAAAGACGACTATGCTGGCCAAGTCGTCCAGCTGACGCGGGCTTATGACGGGATGCCGCAGGACGGCACGCTTGAGGCGGCGCTGATCAGCGCGGGCTGCGCCACCTGCCACAACCCCTCACGCCGTGTTGCGCCGGACTTGGGCGGCCTGATGGGCGCGCGGATCGGCGCTCGCCCGCGGTTCGATTCGTCTCCGGCGCTTGCGCAAAATGGCGGCGTGTGGACGACCGAGGCGCTGACGGTGTTTCTACGCGACCCGCAAGCCTTCGCGCCCGGGTCCATGATGCCGGCGCCGGATGTGACGGAAGACGAGATCGACACCCTGGTGGCGCTGTTCGACGCGGCGGGCGACGACTAAACGCGCAGCGCGCTTTGAAACAAGAAACGGGTGGCGCTGGGCGGGCCGGCCGCCTAAAGAGCGGTCGATGCTCCCCTCCCTTCGCCTCGGCCTCGCGGCCGCCCTCGGCGCCTACACGCTCTGGGGGCTGATGCCGCTCTATTTTCGGGCGCTCGATCACATCTCCGCGGACCATATGCTGGCGCAGCGGGTGTTCTGGTCGTTGCCGACGGGCCTGCTGCTGGTCGCCGCCGCGCGCCGGTGGCGGGATCTCGCCGAGACGGTGACGCCCCGGCGTCTTGGCTGGCTCGCGGCCTCGTCCGTCCTGATTGGGATCAACTGGCTGACTTATATCTGGGCGGTCGGCCAAGAGCGGGTGATCGAGGCGAGCCTCGGCTATTATATCAATCCGCTCGTCAACGTCGTGGTCGGCGCGGTGTTCTTCGCCGAGCGCTTGCGCGGGGCCCAGTGGGTGGCGGTGGGCCTCGCGACGGCGGCGGTCGCCGTCATGGCCGCGGCGCTGGGCGCCGTTCCCTGGGTGTCGCTGGTTCTCTGCTTCTCCTTCGCTTTCTTCTCGATCATTCGGAAGCAGGTGGCCGTGGATGGCCGGGTCGGTTTCGTGGTCGA
>CAYYNG010000242.1:0-3992 GCA_964472435.1 uncultured Hyphomonadaceae bacterium
AGGCCCGCGCCGCCCTGCGCGCGGGCGGCCTCGCCCCGGACCAGGACGAAGCGTATGTCTGGACGCTCTCGCGGGAAGACCAAGCGCGCACCGTGCTCGCCGCGGCAAAGGCCCGCAAGCCGCGCTTGCTGATCATAGACGACGCCGAGGCGGCGCTCGGCCGAAACGCAAACAGCCTGATCGAGGCCGCCATCGCAGCGTTGCCCGAAGGGTCGGGCGCGCTCCTGATCGAGCGCGATCCGGCGCGGCTACGCAATCTCGCAGATCGCGTGGTCGTGCTGGGCGACGGCCAACTGGCGGATCCCGGCGACGCCGCGCAAAACGACTGCGCCCCAGCTAAAGCCGCAATCGCGGCAGCCGGGCCCGCGGGCGGCGACGCCGGCCCGGTCTCCGTGCCGACGCTTCAGGTGCGTCGAAGCGGCTGGTGGGCTCGACGCGACCCCCGCGTGAAATGGGCGCTCTTCTTCGGGTTGATTCTGTTCATCTATATTGCGCCGGATTGGCGGTGGATGGCCGCCGCCACGATCGTCGGCGCGGCCATGGCGCTGACGGCGCGGCCTTCGCCCGGCTGGCTGGCGTTCGCGCTTTTGGTGCAGGCGCCCAATGTGCTCGGGCTCATCCTCCTGCCATTGATCGGCGACGGCGCGACGTCGGGCGAAGAATTTGCGTTCGGCCTGCGCCTCGGCCTCGGCTGGGTGGCCGCCATCTTGTTCGGCATCAGCTTGCTCTCGTCGATGGAAATCCCTGAAATGGCGGCGGGCTTGCGCGGCCTCGGCCTGCCGCGCCGGTTCGCCTTCGTCATAGGCTATTCGTTTCTGTTGATTTATCTGAGCCTTGCGGATTTCGCGGGGCTCCTGCGCTCGCTCCGGCTCTCGGGAGAGGCGCTCAGCCTGCAGCGGCCCTTCCGCCTGGCGCGATCGGCGGCGTCGCTATTCGTGCCCGTCGTCGTCACCGTCGCTCGCCGCGGCGGCGCCATGGCTATCGCGCTCGAGGCCAATCAATCGGCGCAAGCGCCGAGCCCCGTTCAGCTCGAGCCGCTCGACATCTTTGATTTCCTGTTGGCGCTCGCCGCCGCTGCAAGCCTCGCCGCGGCGATCGGCGCGCGCACGGGGCTCCTCGGATCATTTTAACGTATGCAGTCCGTCTCATGCGAACCCGTCTCCAGCATTGTAAACCGGTCGAGCCCTAGGCGGCGCAGAAGCTGGCGCCATTTGAGGCGGGCGGTGTCACGCCGGGGCTTGAAGGTTTGTCTCCGGTAGATGTGGCGCTCGAGATTTCGGCCATTCCCTCGCCTAGCCAGACCCGATTAAGCGCTGGTTCCGCTGCCACCGCCACCTGGCCGATACTTCCCGCCTCCAGCGGCAAGATCGGCGCACTCAATACCGCAAAGCAATTATCGTTCGGCGGCTTTCCTTAAAAGTTGCTGCCCGGATAGCGGCTGATCGCGATCTCGACATCAGGCCCCTTAAAAAAACGCAGCATGCTCAGTCGAGGAGGAGTGTCGGCCTGCGCCGGTTCAGCGTATCCGCGATTTGGCGATCGTCTTTGAAGACAACAACGTCAAGCGTCTCAAGCCGTTCAAATTGTGCAAAGAGCGGGAAGG
This sequence comes from uncultured Hyphomonadaceae bacterium, assembly GCA_964472435.1. GTDB lineage: Bacteria > Pseudomonadota > Alphaproteobacteria > Caulobacterales > Hyphomonadaceae > CAYYNG01. The sequence continues at coordinate 1,604 of CAYYNG010000242.1, forward strand.
AGAGGGATGCCAGGCGGTCAGGCGCGGCGCACTCAAAAACATAGTCGGCCTCCAGGTCGCGGTGCGCATCTTGTTCGTCTTCGTGACCATGTTCGTCATCATGGTCATGATCCTCGTTGTGGCGGGCCTCATGTTCATGATCGTCATCATGACCCGACGTCTCCCCTTCCACACCGCTCGAAAGGTTGTGCGTCACGGAGACGGATCTGCAGGCCGCGGCCCGATCGAGAGCGATCACGCTGTCGGGCGCCCCCAACGTGGCGACCGCATCCGCGAGCGCGGTGGCCTCTCCGTCATTTTGCGGCGCCCGTTCGAAGCCGACGATGTTGTACATGGCGCTGAGCAGGGTCAGCGACACCGTCGAACCGTCGATCACCACCGCGGCCTGCGCTTCGCCGTGTGTGTGGGCCTCTTGGCCCTGGGCCGGCGCGCCAAACGCGGCTAATGCAACGCTGCAGAGGCTGAGTTGGAAGTTCTTCATCGATCGGCTCACTCGCTGGTATTTGCCCGGTTCCGCGCCGCACAGCGGGGGCCTTGTCAGCCGATGCAGCGCGTTGGTGCAATACTATAACATCCCGATAAGCAGATCACACGTCACCGAAGCAGGCGGCCACATCTGCGAGCCAGGCGCGCACATTGTCTTTCTTCGCTTCAGATGCACCGTGCCGGACGAGGATCAGATCTTTCTCCGGCACGAGCACTACATACTGTCCGTCATACCCGTTGGCTGAAAAGCTTCCCGCGCCGGCCAGACCGAGCCACCAGTGCGCGCCGTAGCCCATAGGCTCTTCGGGCGGCACGTTCGGCGTCGGCGTTCTCGCATGGTCGACCCAGCCTTGCGGCAGGATCTGGGTCCCATCCCAAACCCCGTCGCGCAGATAAAGAAGGCCGAAACGAGCGAAGTCGCGCGCCGTGCAGAAACAAAAACTCGAGCCGAGAAACGTGCCGGCTGCATCGAATTTCGGGATCGCCGATGTCATGCCGATCGGATTGAACAATCGCTCGCGCATGAAAGCTTCGAACCCCTCCCGATCGAGCCGGAGGGCTTCGGTGAGCAGCCGACAGATAATGTTTGTCGTCCCGCTTGAATAAGACCAATAGGATCCGGGCGGATGATCGAGCGGCAGACTGGCTGCAAAATGAGCGACGTCGGCCTTTCCAGAACCAAAGAGCATCCCAATCGTGTGGGAGACGCCGGAGTTCTCATAGTCCTCGGTAAAGCGCAGCCCTGAAGACATGCGCAAAAGCTGGTCGAGCGTAATGTCGGCCCGGGGATCGCCCGTCGGCCACTCGCGCGCTCTCGCCGGTGCGTCAAGGCGAAGAGCGCCCTCGTCGACGGCGAACCCGACTAAAGCGTGTGTGATGGATTTCGCCATCGACCAAGAGGGGTAGGTGTCGCCCGCGCCATAGCCCTCGGCGTAACGCTCGAAAACGATACGCCCCGCCTGGATAGCAAGAAAGGCGTGGGTTTCGCCGAGGGAGTCCGGGTTCGAGAACGCATGCGCGACGAGCCGGTCGACCTCGCCCGCATTCGCGCTGCGCTGCGGCGGTCCGACCGGCCAATCCTCCGTCGGCCACGGCGTATCTCCGGGTTGGCTCGGGAGAGGCGCAAGCAAGCTCGCCGATGCCATGTTCGCTCCATCCGTTTGCTGCTCCCTGGCTAGCCCCCTCGCCGCGCCGGAACAAGCCTTCTGCGAGCGAGCCGAAAATATCGAAACGTTATTACATTGACACCCGCCTGGCGGGCCGATCAGATTGGGGGCCGGGTTGAATAGAGTATGGGGCTCTGATGCGTTTTGTAATGATTGCCGCGGTCGTCGCGTGGGTCGGCTTTGCCGCATTCGCCCAGGGGATTGAGCAGACGAAGGGCACGTTCGAAGATAAATTCCGGCAGCTTGACGAGGTTTTGCCGTCGCCGAACGTATACCGGAACGCGGCCGGCGAACCCGGACACGAATACTGGCAGCAACAGGCCGACTACGACATAGAGGTGACGCTCGACGAAGAGGCGCGCAGGATCTCGGCCACCGAAACCATCACCTACCAAAACAACTCGCCCGACACGCTGCGCTATCTTTGGCTGCAGCTCGACCAGAACATTTTCAAACCCGATTCCATGGCCGAACTCACCAGTGATTTCGGCGGTGTCGGCGGTCGGGGGCCCCCGACCCTCGCGCCCGGCGCCGAAGGACTGAATAGCCCTCCCAAGCTCTCCTTCGACGAACTGCGCCGCCAGCAGTCTTTTGACGACCACACCTATGGCTACGACATCACGGCCGTGGTCGATGGGCGCGGCGATCCCCTGTCGCATACGATTGTCGGCACCCTGATGCGCATCGACCTTCCCCGGCCGCTCCGCCCCGGCCAGTCGACCGTCTTCCGCGTGGAC
>CAYYNG010000243.1:0-3976 GCA_964472435.1 uncultured Hyphomonadaceae bacterium
CATCTGGATCCGAATACCGCTCCGCATAGAGCTCGGCCAGACGTGAGACGGTTCGTCGCGAGATCCCTTTTGGAGCTGGCGCCGCGAAGGCGGCGCGCTCCCCCATGGTTTTTAAGTCGGCGAGCAAATGGAACGGCGTATCATAGCGCACGATCACGTGGTCGATGTCGGCGACCGGCATGGCGAAGCCCGCGCGCTGAAGGAGCCCGGCCGCATCCTGCAGGCCCGGCAGGGGAGAGACCCGTTGCGCCGCCCCGCCCGCGCACTCCACTTCGGCGTCCATCAGGGCGGACCGCAGCTCGCCTAGCGTGCCCACGCCGAAGAGCGCGCCCAGGAAAAGGCCGTCGGGCTTCAGGCTTCGATTGATCTGGACGAGGGCGCCGGGGAGATCGTTGACCCAGTGGAGCGAGAGGCACGATACGGCGAGATCGAACGCCTCGTCCCGGAAAGGCGAACGCTCTTCGTCCGCCGCGGCCGCGAGACCGCCCCGCTCCCGTGACGCTGCGGCCATCGCCGGCGCGATGTCGGCGACGGCGAGCATGTCGAGGCCGTAGCCCTCTTCGGCGAGGCGCGCCGCCAACTCGCCGGTATGGGCCCCGATGTCGCAGACGCGGGCGAACGTCCGCGGCGTATCCCGCAGACGCTCGATTATGTCGTCCGCTACGCGGGTCTTTAGGAACGCCGCCTTGGAAAATCGCGGCGCGGCGCGGTCGCGCCTTGCGCGCAGGCGCGCGCGGTTAAAATTTATCGTATTGGCGGGTGGGGCCATGGGCTGGGATATGGAGCGGATCGCCGGGCGGGCCAACCGGGCGGCGGACCGGATCGCCGAGCTGATCTGGCCAGGCCGATCCTTGGTTTCGGGCGAGCTGACGGGTGGACCCCTGTCGCCGGCCGACTGGGCGCGGCTCGTCTTTATCACGGGCCCGGTTTGCAATCGCTGCGGTGCGCCTCAATCGATTGATCTCGGGCCCGAGGCGGTGTGCGCGGCTTGCACCGCCCGGCCGCCGGCCTGGGACCGGGCGCGCGCCGCGCTGGTCTATGACGCGGTCTCCCGTCGACCGATCCTGGCCCTCAAGCGCGCCGGGCGGCGCGACGGTCTGGCCGCCATGGGGCGCTGGATGGCGTTGGCGGCGGGCCCGATCCTCCGCGAGGCTGATCTTCTGACGCCGGTCCCGTTGCATTACAGGCGGCTCGCGGCGAGGGGCTATAATCAAGCTGGCTGGTTGGCCGCCTCCCTGGGACGGGCCGCGAACGTGAAGGTCGGCCAAGACGCCCTCCGGCGGGTGAAGGCGACGCCCAGTCAAGGCGGCCTCTCGGCCCGCGCCCGGAGGCGGAACGTGGCGGGGGCCTTCGAGGTCCGTGCTTCCCGCGCGGCGCTCGTGCGCGGTCGCCGGGTCGTCCTCGTCGATGATGTTCTTACCACAGGGGCGACGCTCGGGGCCTGCGCCCGAGCGCTGCGCGCTGCAGGAGCCGAGGCGGTCGACGCGGTGGTGCTGGCGCGCGTTGTCCGCGAGGCCGACCCCACCATAAAGGGGAGGTTTGCGGAGGTGATTATGGCTGAGGTTACGATCTACACGCGTGAATTCTGCCCCTATTGCACGCGTGCGCTCCGTCTCTTGAGGGACAAAGGCGTCGCGTTCGAGGAGGTGAAGGCCGGGATGGATATGGCGAAAAAGCGGGAGATGGTGCAGCGCGCGAACGGCGCCCGCACATTCCCGCAGATCTTCGTCGGCGACCGGCACATCGGCGGATGCGACGAAATGATGGCGCTCGAGCGCCGCGGCGAGCTGGACACGCTCCTTTCGGCGTGACCCGGCGATGATCCGGTACGCGTTACAGTGTCGCACGTGCGAGGCCGAATTCGACGCCTGGTTCGCCAGCGCGGCCGGCTTCGACGCAGAGGCGGCCGCGGGGCGCATCGCCTGCCCCGGCTGCCGGAGCTGCGAGGTTGGAAAGCAAATCATGGCGCCGGCTGTGAAACCGGCCCGATCAGCGGCCAAGCGCGCGGCCGAGGCTTTCGCCCGCCAGGCCCGGGCCTACATCGCCGATCACTACGATCATGTCGGCGACGCCTTCGCCGATGAAGCCCGGGCGATGCATTATGGCGAAATCGAACAGCGGCCGATCTGGGGCGCGACAACCCTTGAGGAGGCCGAGGCGCTTCGGGAGGAAGGCGTACCCGCAGCCCCGCTCCCCGCGCCGTTCGCACCTACGCCGCCGCGCGACAAATCCGAAATGAACTGATCTCGTCGCCGCCCGCTTGACCGCTGCGCGCCGGGGCGTCACACACAGCGTCCGAATACGCAATGAACTGGAGAGCGGCTATGGCGGCGTCGGACTATGTTCGCGGCGAGATGGACATCGAGGACCAGAAGAACACCTGGGCCGGGTTTATGACGGCGTCCTTGTGGGGGGGATTGATCACGACGCTGGTGCTCGCTTATGCGACGCTCACCATCGCTCTCGGCATGAATTGGATGGTCGCGCTCGTCCTTTGCGCCGGCGCTGCGATCGTCGGCGGCATGGCTATGGGCATGGGCGGCGCGTGGATCGCCACTGTGGTGGGGCTTGCGGCTTTAGCGGTTCTTATTCAGGCGATTATCGGCGCCGTTAGTTTGTTGTTCTAGGCGTCGGTTACTTCGCGCATTTCGTACAGCGCGTCGCGGCGGGATCGGCTTCGAGCCGCGCAAGCTCGATCTCCCGTCCGCAGTCCGCACAGTAACCGTAATCTCCCGCCTCCATGCGCGTGAGCGCCGCGTCGATCCGTTCGAGATCCAGCGCCCGCCGGGCTTCGACCGCGTCCGCGTCGGGTGCGACCCGCACCCGCTACATCCGACATACCCGGCCGACAAGGCTCTGATCGACTTCGATGGGCCGACGGTCCCCGTTGACGGCCGCGCGAAAGGCGGCGGCTTTCGTCCGCAGAAAGAGGAGGCGGTCGCCCAAATGGCTGAGATCGGTCTGCATGGGGAAGATGCTGCGCCCGCTTTAGAGGCTTGGCAAGGATTGGTTTGCGAAAGTGCCGGCCGAACCTCTAAGTTCGAGCCTTGGCCCCGAGGGAGCCCCGCATGTCCCACCCCCCGCTCAAGCTCGTCGGCGCAACCAAACGGTTCGGCGGCTTCACCGCGGTCGACCGGCTGACGATGACGGTGCCCGCCGGGCGGATCGTCGGCTTTCTCGGCCCCAACGGCGCCGGTAAATCCACCAGTCTGAGAATGGCGCTCGGGGTGATGCGGCCGGATGCCGGGACTGCCGAGCTATTCGGCGCAGCGCCCAATCTCGACACGCTGCGCCAAGTCGGGTTCCTGCCCGAGGAGCGGGGCCTTTACAAGAAGATGACGCCGCGCGGCATCATCGCCTATTTCGCGCAGCTCAAGGGCCTTTCGGGCAAAGCGGCCCGCGCCCGCGCCGACGAGCTTCTTGAAAGCACGGGGCTCGGGCCGTTCGCCACATCTCGGATCGCGAAGCTCTCAAAGGGCATGGCGCAAAAGGTTCAGATCCTTTCGGCGCTCGCCCATCGGCCCGATTTCCTGATTTTGGACGAGCCTTTCTCCGGCCTCGACCCCGTCAACCAACAGGCCCTTGAAGGATTGATCCGAGCTGAACACGACCGCGGCGCGACCATTCTCTTCTCAACCCATGTGATGGAGCACGCCGAGCGGCTCTGCGACGGCATCATCATGCTGGCCAAGGGGCGGAAAGTGTTCGACGGCTCGTTAGACGAGGCCTTCGGCGCCCTCGGCCGCCGCGCCCGCATTGCGGTGACGAACGGGTTCGATCTCTCCGCCGCGCTTCTGAGAACGGGTTTCGCGGCGACGCCGGAAGCGGCGCCGAAGGATGCCGGGCCGCGCTGGTGGACGGTTGTTCTGCCCGCCGGCCGAGACGCCCAGGACGCCCTCCGCGCGGCGATCGAGGCCGACAGCCCCATCGCGGGGTTCCTGCCGGAGGAGGCCAGGCTGCGCGACGTCTTTGATTC
>CAYYNG010000244.1:0-1323 GCA_964472435.1 uncultured Hyphomonadaceae bacterium
GGCCCGGCGGCGACACGCCTCCGCATAGTCGGGTTAGATCAAGATCACCCGGTAGAAGAGCGCTCGCGCCAGACCCAAGACGCCGCCGCCGACGGCGCCGGCGGCCCGCGACATGAGAAGGTCCACCGTGGCGGATCCGCTTTCCAAAAGCGCGTCCAAGACGTCGGCTTCGGCCTGGGCGGCGGCTGCGTCATCCGGCGCGGAGGCGAGTTTATCGAAGAGTTCGTCGGACGGCCCGTCCGGACCGCTCGCCAAAATCAGACCTGAAAGTGCGAGAGCTTTCCACATAGGCGGGAGTATGGGGCGGCGAGGGCGCTCCGCCAAGCGCGGTTTCTGTCAAAGGAGGCCGCGTTCGACGAGGGCCGCCTCCAGCGCCACCGCGCACTCAAACAGATGCGTGTCGAACCCGAGATCAGCCGCGGCGGCGATGTTGCGTTCGGAGTCGTCGACAAAGAAGACGTCGGCGGCCGACGGCGCGCCCATCCGCCGAAGCGCGACCGCGAAGATCTCCGGGTTGGGTTTGATCACGCCCTCCGCTCCCGACACAACGACGTCCTCGAAGATCGATAGAACGGGAAAGGCCGTTTGCAGCGTCGGCCAAACCTCCGCCGGCATGTTGGAGAGGGCGAAAAGCGGCGTCGCACGAGCGGCGAGCCTTTGAAGGATCTCCGGCGTTCCCTCGATACAGCCGTCGAACATCTCCATCCACCGATCGCCCCAGGCGCGGATGGCGGCTTCATATTCGGGGAAGCGCTCGATCAAGTCGCCCCGTGTCTCGGCGAAGGGCGCGCCGGCGTCGTGGCGGCTATGCCAAGTCATCGTGCAAACATTTTCAAGAAACCAATCCCGTTCACCGGGATCGTCGAACATCTGGTCATAAAGTCGCGCCGGCTCCCAATCGAGCACAACGCGGCCGAGATCGAAGAGACAGAGGCGCGCCATCGGAGGTCGCGCCAGCTCTGCTGCTAGCCCTGCTTGGCTTTGAACCGCGGATCAGTCTTATTGATCACGTAAACACGGCCGCGGCGGCGGACGACTTTGCAGTCCCGGTGCCGCTCCTTGAGGGCTTTGAGAGAGGATTTCACTTTCATCGGTCTCGCCCTCGGCGGATGGTGTTTGCAAGAGCGGAGGCTCTAAAGGACGGGGCTTGGCAAGTCAACGCCGGTTGGGCAGGTCCGGACGGCGATGGAGGGACGACGGATGCAGTTGCTGATCTCTCGCCGGTGTCGGCGGTTTTCTCTTACGATTTTCGCAGCGGCCGCCGCCGCTTGCGTAGCGGCCCCGCGACCCGAGGCGCAGCCCGCCGAACCCGCCGCGCCGCCG
>CAYYNG010000244.1:1423-3968 GCA_964472435.1 uncultured Hyphomonadaceae bacterium
GGCGTGCGGCCGCTCGACATCTATCTCGCCCCGAAACCGGAGAGCGCGGTCTCAGCGCAGGCTGAATTTGCAAAGCCGATCTGGGAATATCTGCGCACCGCCGTCAGCGCTGATCGGCGACAGACCGGGCGGGAGCGCGTCGCCGGCGATCCTACGCTCTTCGAGGGGCTGGAAGCCCGCTTCGGCGTTGATCGAAACGTCTTGGCCGCGATTTGGGGCATGGAAACGAATTTCGGCGGCTATATCGGCGATTTCGACGCGGCGGAGACCTTGCCGAAAATGGCGGCCGAGGGCCGCCGGCGCGCCTTTGCGGAGAGCGAGTTGCTTGCGCTGATGCTCGTGCTTGAACGCGGGGAGATCCGGCGGGACGAGTTAACGGCCGGCTGGGCCGGCGCGATGGGGCAGACCCAGTTCATGCCGTCGACCTTTTTGAACTATGCCGTGGATTGGACCGGGGACGGTCGCAAAGATGTTTGGCGATCGGAAGCCGATGCGCTCGCCTCGGCGGCGAACTACCTCGCGCAATCCGGATATCGCCCGGGCGAGCCCTGGGGCGTCGAAGCGACGGTTCCGCTAGGGTTCGACTATGGCTTGGCGGATGGGTCGAAGCGGCGTCTCGCCGAATGGCGCGCGGCGGGCGTCACGGCGCCCGGCGGCGGAGACCTCGGGCTTGACCTTAACGCGGAGGCGGAGCTTTGGCTGCCGGCCGGCGCCGACGGGCCGAAATTCCTGCTTCTGACGAATTTCAATGTGTTCAAGGCGTACAACAGGGCCGACAGCTACGCTTTGGCGGTCGGCCTTCTTTCAGACGCGATCGGCGGCCGCTCCGCTCTGTCGACGCCTTGGCCGACGGATGTGCAGTTGCTTTCGGTCGCCCAGATAAAGTCGCTGCAGTCGAACCTGAACGCCCTGGGATTCGACGCGGGGCCCGTCGACGGCATCGCGGGACGCGGCACGCGCGGTGCGCTTCGCCGCTTCCAAAAGGCGAACGGCCTTCTCGCCGATGGGTTTCCAAGCGCCCGCGCGCTCGCGACGGTGGAGGCCGCGGCCCGATCCTAGGGCTCGGCCGGCCCATCCCGGGTCGCAAACGCCGCGAAGAGCGCCATCGACGCCAACAAAACCGCCGCCAACAGGAAGGGCGCGGCGGGATGGCCGTTTTGGTAGAGCCAGGGGCCGAAGAACGGCGAGATGACGAAGCCGACGCCATTGCAGGCCATGACGAGGCCCGCGACATTGCCCTGGAGTTCGGGGCCGACCGCCAGAGAGGCGCCGCTGAAGAAGCCCGGCCGGGCGAGACCTTGGCCCAGCCCGATCGCAAATTGCGCGGTGATCAGGATTGCGAAGTCCGTCGTCGGCACGATCATCAGCGCGCCGATGCAGAGGCTGACGGCGCCGGTGATCATCAGCATGCGGTTTGAAAGTTGCAGGCGGGGAATTAAGACGAGCTGCGCCATCAGGGTCGCCATGGCGCCGACGGAGAAGGCGGGACCGGTGAATTGGGCCGCTTGTTCGGCTTCCGTAACGCCCATCTTGTCGATCACGGCGAAGACAAAGGTCTGGGTTAGAACGCCGGAGACCAGCGATAGGGAGGCGGCGAAGGCGAGAAACGGCGCGACGCGCCGGTCCCGCCAAAGCCCCTTATAGGAGGGCCCGCCCGTCGAAACCCGGCGCGGCCTCGTCTCCTCCGGCAGGCGAGTGAGGATGAGGACCGACATCATCGCCGCCAGCCCGCAGGTGAAGAAGACCGGGCTCAGCAGGCCGAACACCGCCACCATGCCCGCCGCGAAGGCCGGCCCCGCCACGGTGCCGAAGCTGAAACCAGAGGTCACGGAGGCGATTTCCTCCGTGCGATTTTCAGGATTGGTTCGGTCGGCCACGTAGGCCTGGGCCGCAGGGTTGGTGCCCGAGCCGAAAAGGCCGAAGAGCGTGCGGGAGATCAGCAGGCTCGCGAAAATCAAGGCGGGCTCGGTCACCCGGCCTTGGAGCGCAAGCCATCCCGAGATGCCGAACAGGAGCATCGACAGCGAATAGCCGGCGAGGCCCATCGCAGCGACGCGGCGGCGGCCCCACTCGTCGCTCTTGCGCCCCCAGAACGGGCTCGCCATCGTCCACACCGCCGCAGAGAGCGAGAAGATCGCCCCCGCCATCCAATCGGGCAGGCCAAGTTCCCGCGTCATGGGCGGCAGCACGGCGGCGATCAGCATCGTATTGCCAGCCCCGATCGCCGCCAGAGAGAAGAAGAGCAAACGAAACGCGCCGCGGCGTCGGTGCCGCGGCGCGGGATCATTTTGAATGTCGACAGGCTCCATACCGCCTCCATCGGGCTGGTGATGGGAAAGATCAAGCGCAAAGCCCGTTGAGCAAGCGGCGGTGGAAACGGCGCCTTAAGGTCCGACCGCTACCAAGACGGTCAAATTTAGAAGGCGCGCATCATGCTCCAGGCCGCAGGCCTTATTGTCGTTTGTCTATTGGTCTTCGGAGGTCTTTTCCTGACCGGCGCCGGGGATGTCGCCCATGCCGCTCCGCTTGAGCTTGGCTTCATCGC
>CAYYNG010000245.1:0-3959 GCA_964472435.1 uncultured Hyphomonadaceae bacterium
CGGCCGTCGATGGCGCGGCGGCGACCAGCATTCAATCGCAATCGCGCTTCGAGCTCGCCATGGGCACCGTGGACACTTTGGTGGCCGGCGGGAACGAGCAAGCGGCGATCGACCGGCTGACCCAGCTGCTCGGCGATGTGGATCTCAGCGATGCGCAAAAGGCCGAGGCGCTCTACCGCCGAGGCCGGATCCGTTATTCGGGCCGCGGTTACGACCTTGAGGGAGCGCTGTCGGATTTCGATGAGCTGATGGCCGAGTTCGGAGCGACGCCGCCCGCCGCCGAGGCCGCTGACCTCTCCGGTCCGGCGCGGGACGAGGCCGCTGCGCTGCGGGCCCGGATCGATGATCCCGCCGCCACTCGGCAGGAGCGGTTCGACGCCTTGTTCCGCCTTGGTCAGCATGAAGAGGCCCTGGATTTGATGCTGGCCACCGGGCTCGAGCCGGACAATGACCGCCTGATCGCCATGTATCAGATCGGCTATTTGTGCGACGACGAGGAGCTGACCGGGCCGACCTATTTCGCAACGGAGCCCGACGGCACCCAACGCTCGCTTCAATTCTGCGATTTCGGCAAATAGCGGGCGATTTTTTCGTCGGTCACGGGAAATCGGCTTTTCCTGACGCGACCGTCATGGTTTCCTCCGGGCAAACGACAAAATGTTCCCGGAGGAAACTTCATGTCTGCTGATTCGGCGGCCCCCTGGCCGGCCATGACCATTGAGGCGGCCAACGCGCTGCTGTCCGCCCCCGGCTCGCCCTTGGCCCTGGAAGACGGCGTGGTCGACGGCCATCCGATGAAAATCTACGCCGGGGCGCCGGGCACGCTTGGCGACATTCTGGCCGCCTCGCGCCTCTTCGGGCCGCGCGAGCTTTTCGTCTATAAAGATGAACGGGTGACGTTCGAGGCGCATTACCGCGCCGTCGCCCATTTCGCAAAGGCCCTCAAAGACACCCACGGGGTTGAGAAGGGCGACCGTGGCGGTGATCATGCGCAACTATCCGCAATGGTCGGTCGCCTTTTGGGCGGGCCTCGCAATCGGCGCGATCGTCACGCCGATGAACAGTTGGTGGACGGGGGAGGAGCTCCATTACGGCCTCCAGGACTCCGGGGCCAAAGTCGCCGTGATGGACCCCCAGATCTTCGCCCGCATCCACGAGCATTGGGAAAGCCTCGATGATCTCAAGGCCGTGATCATCGCCCGCGACACCGAAGAGCGCGCCGACCCTTGGGTCCATCGCATGGATGCGGTGATCGGCGAGGCCGGCAGCTGGGGCGACCTCGAACCGATGGATCCGCCGGCCGTGGACCTCGCCGCCGACGATGAAGCCACAATCATGTACACCTCCGGCACAACGGGCCGGCCGAAGGGCGCGCTTGCAACCCACCGGGCCATCATATCCAACGTTTTCAACTCGCTCACCTGCCAGGCGCGGATGTTTCTGCGCCGGGGCGAACAGCCGCCCGAACCCGACCCGAATGAACAGCGCGCCACCTTGCTCGCGATCCCGTTCTTCCACGCCACCGGCGCGTTCGCCGTGCTGGTGCCCGCGCTCGCCCAGGGCGGGAAAATCGTCACGATGTATAAATGGGACGCCGGCGAGGCCCTGCCGATCATTCAGAACGAGAAGATCACGGCCGTGGGCGGGGTGCCGGCGATCGCTTGGCAGATTCTCGAACATCCAGACCGGGACAAATACGATCTCTCGACGATCGCGGCGATCTCTTATGGCGGCGCCCCGTCGGCGCCCGAACTCGTCTCAACGATCAAAAAACGCTTCCCGGAGGCGGCCCCGGGCAATGGCTGGGGCATGACCGAAACCTGCGCCACCGCCTGCCTCAATATCGGCGAGGATTATGTGAACCGTCCCGACAGCGCCGGCGCGCCGCCGCCGGCCACCGAGCTGAAGATCGTGGGCGCTGACGGTCAGACCTTGCCCCCTGGCGAGGTCGGCGAGCTCTGGTGCAAGAGCCCCTCCAATTGCCGCGCCTATTGGAACCGGCCGGATGCAACGGCGGAAACGTTTCGAGAAGGCTGGGTGGTCACCGGCGATCTCGCGCGCCTCGATGAGGAAGGGTTCCTCTATCTCGTCGACCGCGCCAAAGACATGCTGATCCGCGGCGGCGAGAACGTCTACTGCATCGAGGTCGAAAGCGCGCTCTACGACCACCCGGCGGTGATGGACGCCGCCGTCGTCGGCATTCCGCACAAAGTGCTTGGCGAAGAGGTGGGGGCCGTGGTGCAGCTGAAACCCGGCGCATCGGCCACCGAGGACGAGCTGCGCCACCATGTGGCCGGCCACCTCGCCGCCTTCAAAGTACCGAAGGAGATCCAGTTTTTGAGCGAGCCGCTCCCGCGGAACGCCAATGGCAAGATCCTGAAAACGGAGCTGCGCAAGCGGTTCGCGCCCACCGACGTCTGAGGTCAGGCCGCTTGTGCGGCGGTTTCGATTTCAGCGCGGAGTTCAGCCGGCGACAGCTCCTTTCGAAGGTCCGCCACCACTGCGCCGTCGTCGACATCGACGAGCAGCAGGATGCCGGTGATCACATCGTCGGCCAGCTGCGCGCGGATGGCCGGGCCCACGCCGGCGGCGTCCGCAGCGGCGAAAAAGGCCGCCTCGTCCCGCGCGGTATAGTCGAGAGAGATGAAATCGACGCCGTCGATCGGGCCCGCGGCCTGCATTTCGGCGATCTTCGGCTCGAGGATCCTGCAGGACGAGCACCAGTCCGCATGGACCAGAACCGCGGCGATGCGCGTGTCTTGAGCCACTTCCTCGACGACGGCGGCTTGAGGGGCGTGTTCGCCGTTCGAACAGGCGGCGAGGGCGGTCGCGGCGGCGAAGCTGACGAGGGCGGCGCGCATGGCGGGCTCCTTAAGGCGTTGCGGGATGGCTAGCGGTCCCCCTGTCGCTGAGAGGGCAGGCCGCTGCAACAGGGACCGCCTCAACTTCGCGTGATCACTCCGGGCAGCCCGTGGGCGACCAGACGCCGATCCGCCGGTCGGGCGCCGCGCCGCCGACGGCCCGGGCCGCCAATTCCAAGGCGCGCCAAATCTCCGCTGGATCGTCGGCCGGGGCGACGCAGTCGATCAGCTCGCCTGTATCGGCCGCGACAATCGCGCCGAACCCGGTCACGCCCTCATAGCGCGCCCAGAGGGCGTCGACGCCGTGGCGGCGTGCAAGGGCCGCCGCGCTCGCATATGTGATGCGCCGCGCCGCCGGGCTGGCCCCGTCGCCCGCCGTCGTCAAATCCAGCCGCACAAGGTCGACCGCCCCCCCGGCCCGCGAGGCGGCCTCCTCGATTTTAGGATCTAGGATATGGCAAAGCGGGCACCAGGTCGCCGTGAAGACGACGAGCTTGACCGGCGCCTCCGCGGCGGCGCGCGGCGCGGCGAGTACGATCAGGGCGGCGAGGAGCCCGCGCATCTAGGCGTCCGCCGATTTCTCCGCGCCGAAGACGCGGTCGAAAATCACATCGACCTGGGCGAAGTGGTAGGCGGGATCGAACAGCGCCTCGAGCGTTGGCGGATCGAGCCGGTCCGCAACTTCTCCGTCCGCCTTGAGCATTGCAAGAAAATCACCCTCGCCGCCCCAGGTGCGCATCGCGTTTCGTTGCACCATTTCATAGGCCGCCTCGCGGCTCGCGCCCGCCCCGACGAGGGCAAGGAGGACCCGATGCGAATTGTGCAGGCCCCCGCGCCGGTCGAGATTGGCCTGCATACGGTCTGGATAGACAAGCAGGGCTTCGACCACGCCGGCGAGGCGGTGCAGCGCGAAATCGAGGTGGATGGTGGCGTCGGGGCCGATGCCGCGCTCCACCGACGAATGGGAGATGTCCCGTTCGTGCCAGAGGGCCACGTTCTCGAGCGCCGGCGTCACGGCCGAGCGGACTAAGCGGGCGAGGCCAGTGAGGTTTTCGGTCAGCACTGGATTGCGCTTGTGGGGCATCGCCGAGGAGCCCT
>CAYYNG010000246.1:0-3959 GCA_964472435.1 uncultured Hyphomonadaceae bacterium
GCTTTTCGATATCGGCGAGCTTTAGCTCGACATAGGTCGGGCGGCCGTGATTGCACTGCCCGGAATGGGGCGTCGCCTCCATCTGGCGGAGAAGCGCGTTCATCTCTTCGCCGGTCAGCCGGCGGCCGGCGCGAACGGACCCGCGGCAGGCCATATTTCCCATCACCTCTTCAAACCGCTCTTTGAGCGCGAGGCCGGCGTCGTACTCGGCGAAATCGTCGGCGAGATCGTGGACCAGACCAGCGGCGTCCATCTGCCCGAACAGCGCAGGGGTCGCCCGCACGCAAATTGCGCCGGGGCCGAAGGGCTCGATCTCCAGTCCGAGCTCTTCGAGCTCGGCGGCCCGGGCGACGACGCGATGGGCGGCGTCCTCGCCAAGCTCGACCACCTCCGGGATGAGGAGCGCTTGGCGTTTCACCCCGCCCGCCGCCATTTGACGCTTCATGTCTTCATAGACAAGGCGTTCATGGGCGGCGTGTTGGTCGACGATCACCATCCCGTCGCCGGTCTGCGCGACCACATAGGTCTCGTGGAGCTGCGCCCGGGCGACACCAAGGGGGAAGTCCGGCCCGGGCGGGGCCTCGAAGGCCGCCGGCTCGATGCGAGCGGTGGGCGCGTCGGCATGCGCATAGGCCCGCGGCAGGGGTGCGGCGACCCCGGGGGGCGCCGGTCTCGCCGGCGCGAGGGCGGCGGGCTGCGGACAGTGCGCGAAAATGGAGGGTTGGCCGGGAAAGGCCGCGGCGGGCTCCACCCGGGCCTTGCCGAGGGCGTAGCCCGAGACCGTGGTCGAGGCGCGGTGGCCGGCGGCGGCGAGCGCATGGCGGAGGGCGCCGATCATCAGGCCGCGCACCCCGCCCGCATCGCGAAACCGAACCTCGGTCTTGGCCGGGTGGACATTGACGTCGACCTGTTCGGGATCAAGCTCGACGAACAGCGCCGCCATCGGGTGGCGGTCCCGGGCGAGAAAATCCTGATATGCGGCGCGGATCACGCCTGTCAGCATCCGATCCTTCACCGGCCGGCCGTTGACGAACAGGTACTGCATCTGCGCGTTGCCGCGGTTCAGCGTCGGCAAGCCCGCGAACCCCGCGACCCTGACCTCGTCCCGCTCGGCGTCGATGGGCACGGCGTTGTCGCGGAACGCCCGCCCCATAATCGCACCCAGCCGCGCAAGCCGCGCGGCTGCAGGGTCGGCCGTCTCCGCCACGTATCGAAAAACGGGCCGCCCCCCGCTCTCCAGCGAAAACGAGACGCCGGCCTGCGCCATAGCCAGCCGCCGGCAGACATCGGCCACCGCCATGGCCTCGGCGCGTTCGGACTTCATAAATTTCAACCGGGCCGGCGTTGCGTAGAAAAGGTCGCGGACCTCGATCCGCGTACCGGTCTCGCCCCGACCTGTCCAGGCGGCGGGCCGAGGGCCCTCGCGCCGTCCGGCTTCGACAAAGACCTCCGCGGCGTCCGCCCCTGCGGCGCGGGATGTGAGCGTCATCCGGGAGACGCTGGCGATCGAGGGCAAGGCCTCGCCGCGAAACCCCATGGTATGGATGTTGAGGAGGTCGACCCGCCCCGACGCGTCGGGGGCGAGCTTGGATGTGGCGTGCCGCTCGAGCGCAACGGGCAAGTCCGCCGCCGTCATTCCGTATCCGTCGTCTTCGATCGTCAGACGTTTCAGCCCGCCGCCCTCGATCGCGATTGAAATGCGGCTCGCGCCCGCGTCGAGGGCGTTTTCCACAAGCTCCTTCACCGCAGCGGCCGGCCGCTCGACGACTTCGCCGGCTGCGATCCGGTTGACGGCATCGGGCGGCAGGCGGCGGATGGCGGCGCGGGGCGAGGTATTGCCGGGGGAATCAGCCATGCGCCAGTTTAGCCGACGGCGCGCGCGGCCCAAAGACGGCTCGTGCGGCGGCCGCCTATGTGCCGGGCAGCTTCACCCGTGGGCCGCCGCGCCGCTCGATCGTCACCTCCGCGCCTCCGGTGGCGGTGTCCCGCGCCGCCTCTTCAAGCTCGGCCTCCGTGCCGGTCCAACCCAGAACGTCATTGGTGATGGACTCGCCTTTGCGCAGAACACCGGCTTCTTGATAATCGATCTCAGCTCGGATCACGGGATTAACGGCCTGGGCGTTCGCCCGGATGATTACGAGTTGTTCAATCGGGCTCGCGTTCCGGCCGATATCCTGTCCGAACGTCAGCGCCCGGCCCGAGCTCTGCCGGTCCACCTCCGGCGGCAGGACCTGGCCGGGCTGGGGGGGGCGCAAACTATATTCGGGCGGCACCTGAAGCGGCGCCTTGGTGACCACGCGGAATTCCGGCGGCGTGCCGTCTCGCCCCCCCCCCGCGCAAGCGCCAAAGGCCAAGGCGGCGCCAAGGGGGGCGATCGAAGTAGAGCGGAGCAAGAGGACCTATCCTCGTTCAGGGGCGCCGAACCTATCTGCGGCGTGGGTCCTTCGCCAGCCTTCTTCTCAGCGCGGGAAATTAAATACTGGTCAAGGAACAAGAGGACAGCGCCAATTGAAACCGCGGCGTCGGCGACGTTGAAGACGTAGACAAACCAGATATCCGAGAAGTCGATGAAGTCGACCACGGCGCCGAATCGCACGCGATCGATCATATTGCCGATGGCGCCGCCCACGATAAGGGCGAGCGCCAAAGTCAGCCGCAAACGCGTCGCCCGCACCAGCCAAACGCCGAAACCCGCGGCGATGGCGACGACCACGGCCACCAGAACCCAGCGCATGACGCCGTGGGATTGGAACATCCCGTAACTCATGCCGAAATTCCAAACCATGGAGAGGTCGGCTATGCTCGACACCTCGATCCGCCCGCAGGCCGCCGGTTCTGTTAGGCAGGCCCGGGCGTTGAAGATCGGCGTGTTGAGCACCAGCCACTTCGTCCACTGGTCGATCGCGACGATGAGGGCGACGATCACGCCGCTGAGGCCGAGGCGCGAGGATCTGCTCATCGGGCCGCCTCCCAGGCCCGCACGGCGGCGGCGTCGCGCGGCGTGATATCGGGAAAATCGGGGTCCGCGGTCGCCGGATCGAAATACTTCCAGCTCCGGGCGCATTTCACGCCCGTCGCACGGGTTGGAACCACCGCGACGCCGGCAACCTCATCCAAGGCGAAAGCATCCGTCGGCGGAGCGCCGCCCGCGAGGTCCGCGCCCGACGTGATGAAGATCTCGGCCGGGTCTTCGCCGTCGAACGCCGAAACGAGATCGGGGTCGGCGACATGAACCACCGGCGCGGCCTCGAGCGAGGAGCCGATCCGCTTCTCGCGCCGCTCGATCTCAAGCGCGCCGGTGACGACCCGGCGGACCTGGAAGATCTTGTCCCACCGCGCGGCGCGATCTGCGTCGAGCCATTGCTGGGGCGCCTCCGGCAACGTGAGCAAATGCACGCTGTCGGCCTCGCCCGCGAACCGGCTTTCGAGGAACGCCTCTTCCGTGGTGAACGGCATGACCGGGGCGAGCCAGATCAGCAGCCGTCGGAGGACATGGTCCATCACCGTGCGGGCCGCCCGGCGACGGAGATCGCTCGGCGCGTCGCAATAGAGGCTGTCCTTACGTATGTCGAAATAGACCGCAGAAAGATCGACGGCGCAGAGATTGAGGAGCGCCGCCATGACCCGCTTAAAGTCATATTGATCGTACGCCTCGCGGACGAGCGCGTCGGTCTCGGCGAGCCGGTGCAGAACCCAGCGCTCAAGGCCCGGCATCTCGGCGACATCCACCACGGTGTCGGCATCTGTGAAGCCATCAAGCGCGCCGAGCAGATACCTTAGCGTGTTCCGGAGGCGCCGATAGCTTTCGACATTCACCTTGATGATCTCGTCGGAGATGCGAAGGTCTTCGGTGAAGTCCGAGCTCGCCGTCCAGATGCGCAGGATCTCGATCCCGAATTGGTCGGCGATCTGTTGAGGCTCGATCGTGTTGCCGAGGGATTTAGCCATATTCTTTCCGT
>CAYYNG010000247.1:0-3957 GCA_964472435.1 uncultured Hyphomonadaceae bacterium
GGCAGCGCGGCCGCGGGCTTCGAGGTCCCTCAGATCGGAGTACCAGACATAGATTCGCCGGCGGACGCGCCAGCGGTAAATCGGCGGCGCCGCCCGCGCCAGCGGAATCAAGAGGGTGAGGATGGGGATCAACAGCACCCAGGCCCGGTCGAGGAAGTTCGCGACTTCGAACGAGAACCACCGGCGAAGCGCCGAGGGCCCCCTTTCATAGTACCGTTGGGCCTGGCTCGAGAGCGGCAGCCCGGCGAGATCGCCGTCGGGGAACGCGCCGGCCGGGGCCAGCAGCGAGCGCTCGCGATGGATCTGGGCGGCCGCCTCTAGGAGAATCGACTGGATCGCCGGGTGCAGGTCTTCGTGCACGGCGAGCTCGGCCACGGCGGCGGGCAAGGGCGTGTCCGCATTCGGCACATCGGCCCCGATGTCGAACAGGCCCCGGGGCAGCTCGATGGCGGCCAAGCCGGGAAGGCGTCGGGCCAGCGCTCTCGACCGGCCGATCGCCAGGGGCCGGAAGCCCGGATTGGCCAAAAGCGCCTGCACATAGGGCGCGTCCACCGAGGCGACGAAGGCAGCGGCGTCGAGATCGCCCGCTATCAACGCGGCCGCGGCCGACTGGCCGCCGATCGGCCGACGCGCGTCCTCGGCCCAATCGGCGCCCCATTCGGCCTGCAGATCGAGAGCGAGGGCGCGCGTGCCGGAGCCGTCGGGGCCGATGGCGAGCCGCCGGCTCTTGAGATCGGCGAAGGCCGCGACCGGCCCGTCTTCGCGCACGAAGACCCAGAACGGCTCATGGAAAAGCCCCCCGAGCGAGCGCAGGTCCGCACCATCGTCCGTCGATGCGACACCCCCTTGGAGCAGCGCGGCGTCGACGGCCTCGTCTTTCAGCAGGGCGAGATTGTCCGTCGATCCCGCCGTGGCGCGGACCTCCACATCGACCCCGTCGCGCGCCAGAATGTCTCGATACCGGACGGCGTGGGCATAATAAGCGCCGTCTTCCGGGCCTGCAGCGAGCCGCAGGGACCGCGGCGGCGCGGGATCTACAAATCTCAATGAAATCAAAAGAATCACAAGCGCCGCAAGTGCGGCTGGCCAATATGCGCGGACCAGGTCGGTCATTGAGATCCCCCGTCTGGGCTCCGATCCGGTATCCTCCTTGCAGGGGCGGTTCAAGTCCAGCTGTCAGGCGCGCCTAGGAAAAGCCCTATACGCGCCCCGCATGGAACCTATTCCGGCGCTCAGCTGTTTTTGGAGCCGGAGGCCGCCCATCTTGGGGCGCAGAGAGGCTCCCTCAATGGGGCCCGGAAAGAAGGACGAAAGCGATATGGCCGACGGTAAATGGATCACCCGTATCATCTCCCTTGCAATCACAGCGGCGTTCGCCGTCGCGTTAATGCGCCTCGCCTTCGCCGAAGGCGCCCCGCTCATGGCGGGCTGAGTCTCACGCCTTGTGATACGGCGCGCCAGCCAGCAGGGAGGCGGCGCGATAAATCTGCTCGGCCAGCATCGCCCGCACCAGGCGGTGCGGCCAGGTTTGGGGGCCGAACGCCATCGCATCGGGCGCCGCGTCGCGCACAGTTTCACTGAAGCCCTCGGCGCCGCCGATTAGGAACACCACGTCGCCCGCGCCTCCGTCCCGCCACTGGGCGAGGCGCTCGGCGAAGGACGCCGACCGCAGGTTCTGGCCCGCCTCGTCCAACCGCACCGCCTGAGCGGCGCCGGGAAGTTTCGCCAGCAGGCGCCCGCCCTCCTTCGCCAGCCCGCCGCCCGCTTCGACGTCGACTTCCGAAAGGCCGCGAAAACCGAGCGACGGGCCGAGCCGGCGGAACCGGGCGATATAATCGTCGACCAGCGCGCGTTCGGGACCGGATTTCATCCGGCCGACGGCGAGGATCGTTAACCGCACTTAGTGTGCGGCGCTTGCGTCGGGCTCGGCTTCGGTCTCGCCCCAGATCCGCTCGAGATTGTAGAAGGCGCGAACCTCCGGTCGGAAAAGGTGGACCACGATGTCGCCGGTATCGATCAACACCCAGTCTCCGTTCGGCAGGCCTTCGACCCGGGCCCGGCCGCGATCCAGCTCTTTCAGCTTGCGCAGGAGGTGATCGGCGAGCGAGACAACGTGCCGCTGCGAACGGCCGCTCGCAATGATCATGTGGTCGGCGATGGAGGATTTTCCCGAAAGGTCGATGACGGTCAGCTCTTCGGCTTTGTCGTCTTCGAGGCTTTGGACGATGGTCTGCGCAAGGGCGCGGACGTCGAACTCGGGCTCAGCGGGGTCAACGGACCGTAAGGACGGTGAAGACAGGTTGCGATTCCTTCTGCGAAATGACCTTCGATTCCTATAGCACGGACGGCCCGTTGGCTCCACCGGGGCTCATGCGGCGAGCCAGGCGACCATGAACGCGTCCTCGGCCGCCATCCAGGTCCGTTCCAGCGTAAAGCCGGCGCGGGTCGCCAGCGCCGCCAGACGGTGGGCGTCGAACTTCCAACTGTTCTCGGTGTGGATCCCCTCGCCGGCGGTGAAATCGAAGGTTTCGCCGGCGAGCTTGATGCGCGTCGATCGCCGGGCGACGAGGTGCATTTCGATCCGGGCGAGGCTGGGACGGAAGAAGGCGAGGTGGCGGAAGTCGCCGGGATCAAGCTCCGCGTCCAGTTCCGCCGCGATGCGGTGGAGGAGGTTGAGGTTGAAAGCGGCCGTGTGGC
This sequence comes from uncultured Hyphomonadaceae bacterium, assembly GCA_964472435.1. Taxonomy (GTDB): domain Bacteria; phylum Pseudomonadota; class Alphaproteobacteria; order Caulobacterales; family Hyphomonadaceae; genus CAYYNG01. The sequence continues at coordinate 2,698 of CAYYNG010000247.1, forward strand.
CTGCAACGTCGTTATAGGCCGCATCCAAGCGAGCCGCGTCCTTAATCGTGTCGACGCCCACGAGCAGGGCGTCCCCTGGTCGCAGAAAGGTTTTGAACCGCCTCAGCAGATCAGCCTGCGCATCGGGATCGAAATTGCCAAGGGTGCCTCCGGGAAAGAAGCAGATGCGTCGTCCGCCGCCTTGGAAAACCTCGCCCGGGTTCGGCGCGGCGACGGTGAAATCCCCGGCGACGGCGCCGATCCTCAGGCCCGGAAACGCTTCCGCGACCTCGGCGGCTGTTCGCTCCAGTTGTTCGCGGGAGATATCGAACAGGATGTATTCCGTCGGCGAAGCCATTTCCGCGAGGAGGATCCGGGCCTTCTCCGCGGCGCCGCTGCCCGGCTCTATGAGGCTCGCGCCTGGGCCGGCGAGGGCGGCGATCTCCGGCGCGATGGCGGTGAGCAAAGCCGTCTCGGCGCGGGTGACATAGTATTCGGGCGTCTCGCAAATCGCTTCGAACAGCTTCGCGCCCGCCCTGTCGTAGAAGTATTTTGGCGGAATGCCGCGGGGCTCTGCGCGCAGCCCGGCGAGAACGTCCGCTCGGAAATCGCCGTCGGCGCGTGGCAACTCGACGAGAAACGCCAGCGCACCAATCCCTGGACGGTCTTCGTCAGCCATGATCGCTCCCCGCAGCCTTGGTCTCTAAGTCCCGCCGCCGACGGGCCCTGCGCCTTAACGCCGTCGACGACATAGCGTTCCACGGCGCCGATAAGTAGACCCAAGCGGGCGGTTCTTGGTCGGCGAGCGTGCGCGCCGCCGCGGCCGGATGACGCGCGCGGGCCACGGCCTCGAAGGCTTTCGCGGTCCGCGCCGACGGGCCCGCCCCGGGCCTGGCGATGACGGCGATCGGTGTCGTCGCCATGATCTCCCGCCATCCTTTCCAGCGGTGGAAGGTTTTTAGATTGTCCGCCCCCATCAGCCAGACAAAGCGGGTTTCGGGACAGCGTGCGGCGAGGGCGCGGAGCAGCTCGGTGGTGTAGACCGTGCCGATCTGCGCCTCGATGTCGGTCACCCTCATGCGCGGATGATCGGCGACGGCGCGCGCCGAGGCCAGCCGGTCGGCAAAGGCGCCGTGGCGCCGTTTCAACGGATTGCCGCGGGCGACCACCCACCAGACCCAATCGAGGTCGAGCCTTTTCAGCGCCGTCTCTGCGACGTGGCGATGCCCGTCATGGGCGGGATTGAACGACCCGCCGAAGACGCCGATGCGCAGGCCGCGG
>CAYYNG010000248.1:0-3893 GCA_964472435.1 uncultured Hyphomonadaceae bacterium
CCGGCGAGAGCGCCACCCGCTTTCTGATGAAAACGCCGATCAACGGAGCCCGCCTGTCGTCGCGGTTCGGCCGACGGCGCCACCCGATCTCCGGCTACACCCGAATGCACAAGGGCACCGATTTCGCTGCGCCGCACGGCACCCCGATCTACGCCGCCGGCAATGGCGTGGTCGAACGCGCATCGCGCTACGGAGGTTATGGCCATTATGTGCGGATCCAACACGCCAATGGGTACGAGACCGCCTACGCCCACCTCTCAAGATACGGCCCGCGCATCCGGCGCGGCCGCCGCGTTCGCCAGGGCGATATCATCGGTTATGTGGGTTCGACTGGCGCATCGACGGGGCCGCACCTCCACTACGAGGTACTGATCAACGGCCGCCACGTGAATGCGATGTCGCTCGACCTGCCGACCGGCCGCACCCTGGAAGGAGATCTCCTAAAGGAGTTCCAAACAACGCGCCGATGGATCGACGAGCTCCGCCGCGATCTCGGCGCCGAGATCGACATCGCGGCGGCGGTGTCTGACAACGCGACGCGTTAAAGCAAGTTCGGAGCACACGGACACGTTGGCGAACGGATACTTGCGCTAAAACAACGACCTAAAGCGACGGTCTGGAGTGTGACGAACGGCCGACGCTTCAATTGGTCGTCGCCGGATTGTATCGCCGAAGAAATGCGAGACTTTCGGTCAGTACGACTTGTCGCGCTTTGGCGCTTCTCAAGAAGTGGTCTTCACTCTCTATCTCCACATACCGAAGCCACGATGCGTTGTCCGCAAGCCGTTGAAAACCGCGTGCCTGGTCTACGTTAACAACCATGTCCTCGTCGCCGTGGATCATAAGGACAGGCGTTTCCGGCCCGAACGCTGTTATGTTTCGGAGCGGCGTAATCGCCGCATGCGCGTCGCGATCGGCGAACCGGTCGCCCATGTAACGTTGCCAATATCGTACGCCAAGCGCATCGCTCCCGCCGCCGAAGCGCGCCGCGTCGCCCATCAAAGATATCGGGTCTGTAACGCCGTTCACCGAGATGACACACCCGACCTGCTCGCTCGCGCGCACGCCGCTCATCAACGCGGCATACCCGCCATAACTTGCACCGGCGACGCAAAACGGCCCGCGCTTGGCGACACCCTGCGATTGAAGGAAGCGTGCACCGTCAATCACGTCGTCTATCATACGTGCGCCGAATTCTCCGTAACCGGCATTTCGAAACGCCGCGCCATAGCCAGCCGATCCCCGAAAGTTCGGCTGCAACACCGCGTAGCCCGCGGCCGAATAAGCTTGGGCCCACCAATCAAAGCCAGCGATGTCGCGCGCCTCCGGACCCCCGTGCGGCATGACCACCAGCGAAAACGGTCCGTCGGCCATCGTCTTGCCGGGCGGCAAGGTGAGATATGCTGGAATATTCATGCCGTCGGATGCTGGATACGTAACGGGCTCTACAGTTCCGAGCGGTGTAGCGGCAAGCTGGTCGGCCGCCGTTCCTATTGGCGATACGGACGCGGAGCTCCGTTCGAAGAGATAGTAGTGCGTCGGACGGCCGCGCTCGAGCACCGCGATCGTCATCGCCTCTCGGTCCTGAGAGTATGACGTGATTAAGACGCTGCCCGACTCGCTCGCAAGCGCGTCGTGGAGCGCTTCCTGTACACCGGAGAGTTCTTCGTCGAAATACTCTTGGCGCGGCAGATGGCCGGTGTGATTGAAGCCCGTGATCCGCCCTGTATACTGGTCGAGGATGGGGGTGACCCGTCCAAGCGGCTCGCCATTAAAATCAACGTTGGATATCTCGCCGGTCTCCGGCGCGAGTCTCATAAGCCCGGAAACATCCTCGCTATCCGCCGACACGATGAGATCGTCGCCGACTGCGGCAAGCCCTCTAATACGCATTGGGGGAATATCGGCGTTCTTGTCTTCATAGACGGTCCGGCCATTTGCGGCGACTATTTCAAAGTCCGAGTATCCGCGATCGTACAAGACCCTTGCGAGTTCGTCGCCCCGGGCGTTGTATGAGATCGAGAGCACCCCCCTCTCGCGGTTCCGTCGCCGGGCGCGGCCGGTTTCTAGATTGACCTCGAAAGGCGTATAGACGTAATCGCCGTCGCTGCTGACGAGCGTCGCCATTCGAACCTTTTCGGGATCATCGATTAGCAAAGATACAACCCCGGTCGTATTCCGAAGAGCGTCGTAATTCGACATTAAAGGGGCGAACGAGCCGTCGACCACATCGTAGGCCAGCGCACGATCATAGACGACGTCCGCCATGCCTTCGGAGAACCGCGCGGTGCGGATGATGGAGACGTCTACAATCGCGTAGCGATCACTCGCCCAATAAAAGCGCGAGAGCCGCGCGCCGTCCGGGGTCGGCAAAAGCTGCGGCTGGCTTGCGGTTTTGAGATCGAAGACGCAAACGGCTCGCTCACCCATGGGACCGCAGCCCGTCATAAGGTGGCCACCGCTTGGAGAAATCTGCGCTGACCAAACAGTATCGGCCTGACCAAAGCGCGCAGCGATCTCAGCTTCCGCAGCAAGCGCCCCTAGCGCTGCGCTCGCGGCAGCAAAAACGAACTTCAACCGCATGTCTTCCCCCCGGTTTCAACGTTGAGCTTAAAACGTAGAGGACGGTGTAATGCTAAGGCAACAAAGAACGCCTATGAGTTGAATTACGAACTCGTCGAAAGTGTTGGAACAGGAACCAAGGCGTGAAAACGCCGCCTGGAAGAGGTCCCAGGCGGCGCTCTCATAGGTTTGGAACCCAAGCTTACTCGGCCGAGGCCAGGCGGACCGGCGCTTCCACGAAGAGCGGGCTTTCCGCATAGGCGGCGGCGACGTTTGCATTGCCCATTTCGGCGACGACCTGGTGCACGATGTCGATGACGCAAATGTCGTCGACGACCGGGACGTTGGTGATCGTCGAGCGATACGTGCAGGCATCGCGGGCCTGATCTTCGACATCGGAGAGGAGGAGAGCCGCGCCTTCGCGCGACTCCATCAACGCGAAGTCGAACGACACGTCGGCGTCGAAAGTGACAATGTCTTCAGCCGACGCAAAAGCAGCGGCCGCGAGGGAGGAAACGGCAAGCAAAGTTGTACGGATCATCTGATCAATCCTTCTTTGGTCGACCCGACGCGATTTGCGCCGGGCAGCGCCCGAATTTTTCGTGACGCATGCGTCATATTTCGGTTTCGACGCCGAAAAGGAAAGGTGCATTGTTGCATCGCAGCAGTGCAAAACCGCAAACGCCCGCTTTCGAGGCGCTAAACATGCTGCGATGCAGCAAACTGGTCAGCTGAGGGCCGCTTCGCCTTTCGCGTAGCCATTCGGCACGCCATTAATCGCGAGCGCGCCGGCCTCGACGGTTACGTCTATCGCCCCGCCTTCGCTAATCCGCCCCTCGAGGATCAGCCGAGCAAGCGGGTCCTGCAGCTCACGCTGGATGACCCGTTTGAGCGGACGAGCGCCGTAAACAGGGTCATAGCCGCGATCGGCGATCCATCGCCGCGCCTCTTCGTCGAGATCGATCGACAGTTTCCGCTCGGCCAGGAGCTTCTCAAGCCGGCCGACTTGAACATCGACGATCTTATCGATCTCCGGTCGACCGAGGCGTTTGAAAAAGACCGTTTCATCGATCCGGTTCAAGAACTCCGGCCGGAAATGGGCGCGGACCGCCGACATGACCTGCTCTCGAACCACGCTAGACACATCGCCCTCCGGCGCCTCGGCCAGCGCGTCCGAACCCAGATTCGACGTCATGATGATCAGCGTGTTCTTAAAGTCGACGGTTCGACCCTGGCCGTCCGTTAATCTGCCGTCGTCCAGCACTTGCAGAAGCGTATTGAACAAATCAGGGTGCGCTTTTTCGACCTCGTCGAACAAGATCACCTGATAG
>CAYYNG010000249.1:0-3874 GCA_964472435.1 uncultured Hyphomonadaceae bacterium
AATTTCATCGAAAATCCGCTCCCCATCCTGAACCGGTCTCAACCTTGTTCTGGTACCCCTATGCCAGGATCAGAAAGATCGCACCATGACGACCCACGCAGCCTCGCGCTATGCTTCGGGCCCGGGTCGGCGCCGTGGAGAATCCCGGCGCGCGGGCCAGTGGAAGCTTGCATATGCCGATTTTCTCACGGCGTTGAGCGCGCTGTTTCTCGTTCTTTGGCTCAGCTCGGCGAGCTCCCACGACCAGCGCGCCGAGATCGCAGCGTACTTCACCGGCCGCGCGGCGCCGTCGGGCGCTCCAGTGGAACATGCGTTTGACGCGACGATTGAACAGGATCTCTTGGCGACGCTGCCGGCCGATCGCGTGCACGTGGTCCGGGCGGGCGACCGCGTTAGGATCGAGCTGACGGACGCGCGATCCGACCCGTTTTTCGCCTCGGGCTCCGGCGCGTTTTCACCCTTCGGCGAAGCGGTTCTGGCGCGCGTCGCCGGTGTGCTTGCGCCGATCGGCGCGCCGATCGAGATCGAGGGACACACAGACGCGTTTCCCGCAGCCGGCGCCGATTTCGACAATTGGAGCCTTTCAACCGCGCGGGCGCTCGCGGCCCGGCGCGCGCTGCTTGCGGCCGGCGTCGCGCCCCAGCGCATCGTCGCCGTTTCAGGCCGCGCCGACACCGCGCCCCTGCTTCCAACACAGCCCCACTTGCCAGCGAACAGGCGCGTGACCATAGTCCTCGATCTCGCCGACTGATTGCTAAGCTGCGGGGACACGCAATCGAGATGACATCGAAGGCCGCCACCCGTCCATGATCATGGACTTCGCCGCCCACTGGGCCATGTGGGCGAGCTTGATCGTGGTGGCCGCATCGATTGCGCTTTATTCCAGCGACCGCTGGCCGATGGAGCTCGTCTCCGCGGCCGTCGTCGTCGCCCTGCTCCTTCTCTTTGAAATCCCGACCGCGCGCGCCGCCGACGGGTCGAAAATCGATGCGAGCCTTTTGCTGGCGGGCTTTGGCAATCCGGCCCTGATCACCATCATGGCGTTGCTGGTGGTCGGCCAGGGCCTTTTCCAAACCGGAGCGTTGGACGGACCGACGAAGGCGCTCTTGTCCTCCTACGACAAGCGCCCTCGGCGGACGCTGCTTGCGTCCTTCGGCGCGGTCTTCGTCATCAGCGCCTTTATCAACAATACGCCGGTGGTGATCATGTTCCTGCCGGTGATGAGCGCGATCGCCGCACGGATGCGAGCCTCGCCGTCCAAAGTCATGATGCCGCTGAGTTTCGTCAGCGTCTTCGCCGGCATGACGACCTTGATCGGCACGTCGACCAACCTCCTCGCCGCAGAAACCTATCGGCGCCTTGTGGGCGAGCCCCTCGGCTTTTTCGAGCCGACGTCGCTCGGCCTGCTGCTCGCCGCGGTAGGCCTGATCTACATCCTTGGAACGGCCGGTTTCGGATTGCCGAGCCGCGAAGCGATGTCCGCCGGGATCGTCTCCTCGTCGGGCAAGCAATTCGTCGCCCAGATCGAAGTCACGGCCGGCCACTTCCTATCTGGCAAGACACCGGTCGCCGGCATGTTCGTCGACCTGCCGGGGGTGACGGTGCGTACGATCCAGCGTGGTGAGCGGGCGATCCTGCCGCCGTTTGAAAACGTCACGCTCGCCCCGGGCGACCTCGTCATCGTCGCCGCGACCCGGCAAGTCCTCACGGATGTGCTCGCCGGCCAGCCCGGCCTTCTGAGCGATATCTGGCGCTCGGGCGGCGGACGGGGGGACGGCGCCCCGCGCTCGCTCACGCTGACCGAAGCGGTCATCGCGCCGGGCTCGCGCATGGCGGGGCGCACAGTCGAGATGATCGGGTTCCGGCGGCTCACCAAAGCAGTCGTCCTAGGCGTTCAGCGACGCTCGCGGATGATGCGGGCGAGCCTCGACGAGATCCGTCTCGAGGCCGGCGACACGCTCCTTCTCTGCGCGCCCCAGGAGGCGTTCGAGGAGCTTCGCGCCAATCGCGACATCATCCTTCTTGAGTCGTCCAGCACAGAGGTGCCGATCACAGCCCGAGCCCTCGCTGCGCGGGTCATCGCCGGGCTCACCGTGGTCGCCGCAGCGACCAGCCTCCTGCCCATCCTGCACGCCGCCGTTGCAGGCGCGGTGGCCATGATCGTCAGCGGCTGCCTCAACATCCGCCAGGCGAGTCGGTCGTTAGACCTTCGCATTTTCATGCTGATCGGCGCGGCGCTCGCCATGGGGGCCGCTTTGGAGGAGACCGGCGCAGCCGATTTCATCGCGATGACAGTTGTGGACGCAGCCCTGCCCTATGGCACTTGGGCCGTCCTCTCGGTCCTCTTCCTCGCCGTGGCGATCCTTACGAATATTCTCAGCAATGCGGCGACCGCTGTCCTCTTCACGCCCATCGCGCTCTCTGCGGCGAGTGAGGCGGGCGCGGACCCGCTGCCCTTCGTGCTCGCGGTCATCTACGCCGCGAATTGCTGCTTTGCGACGCCCATCGCCTATCAGACGAACCTGCTGGTCATGGGCCCCGGCCACTATCGGTTCGGCGACTACTTGCGCTATGGCGGGCCGTTGGTGCTGCTGATTTGGATCGCCTTCACGCTCGCGGCCCCTTGGCGGTTTGATCTTTGAGTGCGAGGATCAGGTGATGAAAATCGGCGAGTCAAAGACCCTTCCCCAACGGTATCGGCGCGCGCTGCGGTTCTACATCACCAACCCTGCGCCCTGCCCCTATATCGAGGGCCGCAAAGAGCGTAAGGCGTTTGCGAACATCGATGTCGCCGACGCCGACAGTCTGCATGACATGCTGAGCCAATCGGGCTTTCGCCGCTCGCAATCGATCGCCTACCGACCCGCCTGCCCGAGCTGCAACGCCTGCCGGTCCGTCCGGATCATCGCCCGCGAGTTCGAGATGAAACGCCAATGGCGGCGGATCTTGAAACGGAATAACGATCTCGTCCGCCGGCCGGTGCGCGCCGAGGCGACCCGGGAGCAATACCGGCTCTTGAAAGGCTACCTCGCCTCCCGCCACGATGGCGGCGGCATGTCGGACATGTCGTTCCGGGATTATGCCGGAATGGTCGGCGACAGCCCGGTGCAAAGCTTCATGTTCGAGTATCGCCAGGGGGGCGGCGCCGACGCTCCTCTGCGCGCCGTCTCTATCACCGACGTGCTGCGCGACGGCCTTTCAATGGTCTACACTTATTTCGACGCCGAGAAAGCGGACCGAAGCCTCGGGACTTTCATGATCCTCGACCATGTCCGCCGCTGCCAGGCGCTCGGCTTGCCGCATGTCTATCTCGGCTACTGGGTGAAGGGCAGCTCGAAAATGGATTATAAGCGCCGCTTCACGCCGCTTGAGATTCTTGACACGGACGGCTGGCGGCTGCTCGAACCTGGCGACTGAGCTCATCGAACGCGGGAAGACATCGCCATGATCGCACGGCGCAAACTGTTGGGCGCGGCCGCCCTGGGGCTGGGAGCCGCCGCCTGCGGCGCTTCCGAGAGCGACGGCCCGGCCGCGCCTGCGGTCAGCCGTAGCCGCAAACGCCTGACGATGGTGACCACATGGCCGAAGGGCTTGCCGGGCCTTGGCGAGGCCGCCGAACGCGTCGCCCGCAAAATCGATGCGTTGACCGAAGGCCGGATCACGGTGGAGGTCTACGCGGCGAACGAATTCGTGCCAGCGTTCCAAAGCTTCGACGCGGTGGCCGACGGCGCGGCTGATATGTATCACGGGGCGGAGTATTATTGGCAGGCAAAATCGAAAGCGTTCAACTTCTTCACGGCCGTGCCCATGGGCATGACGGCGGCGGAGATCATGGGCTGGATCGATTTCGGCGGCGGCCAGGCATTGTGGGAGG
>CAYYNG010000250.1:0-3868 GCA_964472435.1 uncultured Hyphomonadaceae bacterium
CCATTGCGCCCTTAATGTCGCCGGCGATCGTAACGGGATCATAACCCGAATGCGGAGCGTCCGAGGCACCGTGCCCGCGTCGGGTAAGCGCGATGACCCTGTATTTGTCCGTCAAACCGGGGGCGAACTCTCGGTAGACATGGGCCGTATGCCCGATGCCATGGAGCAAGATCACAGTCGGTCCATCGCCGCCAAAGTCAAGATAGTGCAGGCGTACGCCGTTGACTTCGACGAACGCGTCTTCCGGTTCAGCTTGCGCAGACGGAGGGATCAAACCGATTTGTGCAACGAGCAGAAAGAGAATGATTGCAAACGTTCGCATGGCTTTCTCAATCCCAATGAAGTCACAACGATCTTAACCAATGATGGACCGAAAGCGATCTGCTCTCTTTGACTTGATATGCAATTCCGATTTCGCCCATCTGGTCGTCGCCCTACCATGCCGCTTAGCGGACGTTACGAACGTCCTATTTAGGGCGTTTTAAGCCGCTGACTTAAGGCAAGAATCCGCCAGTTTTCAGACGTTCATTTCAATCTGCTGAATATCGCATACGGGCCAGATCCCGCCATTGTGACAACCGAGTCTCCTTGGACGCTCTTGAGCCAAACCGGCCATCCCGCCCCGTCCCCGCTAGCGGCGTCTCGCCGTCAACCTGACCGAAGCGCCTCGATCGCCGTCTTCAGCGTGGTCCAATAGGCCATTGCGTCGGATCGCTGTGACTTGAACCACGGTCGCCGGCCAAACGTGTGGCGCTTGAGAATGATCTCGCTCAAGCTTTCAGGATCGAGAGGCTGCCACACGCCGGCCGTGGCCCGGAGGTTTGACCACATGGCCGGGTAAACCTCCCGCCAGTAAATCTCCTCCAACTCGTCGAGCGAGTCGTCCGTTTTGGCGCAGGTCCGAGCGGCGGCGTCGAAGTAGAATTCGTCGACGTCGGTGTCGAGCCAGAGGACGTGCATGGCGTCCCACACGACTTGTCTGCGGCGAAGATCTTCCTCAGGCGGCGACATCCACCAAACACTCATCAGCAATCAGTAACGTCGACATTCCGACCTCACCCAAAGTGGACGCGAACAGCCGGCGCCATCGGAACCGAGCCGTTGGAGGGCCCCCCGACCGGCCGGCCTCTGCGCGCTGACCCTCAACCCCACCTAAACATGGGCGCGACCTTGGCCTGGGCTGCGAGGAACTCGTCCTCGTCGGGCGTTTCGCGATCATCGCCAAAGCCGTAATAGTCGCTGCCGCCCATCTCCTGGATGAGAAGGCCGTCGCGGCGCGAGAGCGCCGTCACATTTCTATGTATGATCCCGTAGAGACGGTCCGTTTGCGGCGCCAGCCAGGCGATCTGCCCCCGGACGGGGACAAGCGACGCATCGTCCACAAGCGCTTTGGCGCCATAGCCCGCACAATTCACAACGACATCGCCCGGCAGCCCGGCGAGGTCGGCCGCTGACGCGATGTCCGCCCGCTCGATCCGCCCGCCCAATGCCAGGAAATCGTCCATCATCTGACGCGCGTACTCGGCGATGTTGAACGTCATTACGGGAGCGCCCGTGACGCCGGCGTCCGTCGGGAAAGGATGTCTCACTCGTTCGATCCAGCGCGGGGCCATCCCGCGAAGTCTGCGGCTCAAGTGAAGGAACTCTTCGCGCCCCGTCGGCGGGTCAGCAAGCGGCGCTTCGCGGGTCTGCGATCTTACGTAGAACCGCGGCGTGAACTCCACCGGATCGCCCGCTCGGCCGACATAATGGAGATGCCGGGCATAGGAGCGACGGGCCAGGGCCTCCCATCGGACGGGAAAATCCGCATCGGCCGCCGCCGCGAGGGCGATGCGGCTGGACGGCGACCAAACGCCGGTCGCGCGGGCAGAGCGGCTCTCCATCGGCAGCTCGCGGGCGAAAATGGTGACGTCGGCGCCGGTCTCCGCGATGGCGATGGCCGTCGTAAGGCCGATGGCGCCGGCGCCGAGAACCGCGACGAGGGCTGGCCGGCGGGCTGCGACGAGGTCCCGCGCAGCCTCGGCATAGCCCCAGGCGAGAGACCAGCCGGAGCCGCCATGCCCGTAATTGTGGACGATGGTCTTGCCGCCCGCGACCACCGCCTCCAGCCTTGGGCCCGCTGGGCGAAACGGACGGGTGCAGACGGTTATACGAGTGAGATTCTCAACCGATAGGTCGAGCGGTTTCAGCGCGCCGAAGCTATAAGCGTCCACCGGACCCATGGGCCGGCCGCCGGCTAGGCCAGGATCGGCGCACCCAACGAGCGCCGCGCCTAGACCCGATGCGATCATGCTCCGCCGGCTGAGTGTCCGCATTACGGCTTGCCCCCGTCCGCAAGTCGCCATGACTGCCCGATTTGCGCGCAAAGGTCGACAAGGAGGGCGGCGTTTTGTTCGCGGGTCGGCCGCGGCGGACGCGGGGACTAGCCGGCCCGTGCGATCGAAGCGGGCCGGGCGGGCGGCGTGAGGGCGAAGTCGGGCCGGCCGAGCAGGAAGCCTTGCGCCTGATGGCAGCCGAGCTCGGAGAGCCGCTGCAAGGTCTCCGAGGTCTCCACGCCTTCGGCGCAGCAAACGATGTCGAGGGCGCGGCAGAGCCCGATCGTCGCCTCGACAATTTTGGTGCAGTGGCTCGCATCCGAGAGGTTGCCGACGAACGATCGGTCGATCTTCAGCTTGGAAAGCGGCAGGTCTTTGACCAGCGACAGGGACGAATAGCCGGTGCCGAAATCGTCGAGCGCGATGGAAACCCCGGTTTCGGCGAGCTCGTTGAGAAGGGCCGCGCTGCGCGCCATATCCCGGAACATCGCCGTTTCGGTGACTTCCAATTCGAGCTGGCGGGGCGGGATCTGGTGACGCTCCAAAATGCTCAAGAGCCGGGTCACGAAATGCCGGCTCTGGAATTGGGACGGGGAGACGTTGACGGCGATCTTCGCAGTCAGCCCCCCGGTCCGGTGCGCGCCGAGGACCTGATCGGTGAGACCCCAGAACATATCGTCGATGAGGCCTAGGGACTCGGCGGCGGGAATGAAGGTCGACGGCTGGGGATCGTTGGAGAACCCGCTATTGGGCCAACGCGCGAGGGCCTCATGCCCAATCACGCGGCCTGACCTCAAGTCATAAATCGGCTGGTAGGCGGGCGCGATGCGGCGCAGTTTGATGGCCGCGCGCAAGGCGCCTTCCAGCTCGGCCTGGTCGACGTCCCCGCCGTCGAGCTCGGGGTCGAAAAAGCCCGTGCCGCCGCCACTCGCTTTGATCCGCAGCATCGCTTTGTCCGCGAAGTGCAGGAGCGCGGCCTGGTTGTCGGCGTCTTCCGGGAAGATCGCAGCGCCGATGGAAGCGCCCACCGAAACGTCGCCGCGATCGGTCGGGACGGGCCGGCAAACGATATCGTGGACCTCGGCGAGCTGGGGCGCCAGCGTCGCCTTGTCGGCGCAGAGCGGGCGCAGAAGGCCGAACTCGTCGCCGCCGAGCCGGGCGGCCACCACGCCCTCGCGCACGTTCGCGATGCGGCCGGCGATGGTCTTCAAGACCTCGTCGCCCACGGCGTGGCCGTATTGGTCGTTGAGCTGTTTGAACCGGTCGAGATCGACGAAGCCCACGCCGAACCGCCGGTCCTGCGCGATCCATTCATCGCAGATCTCGATGAAGCGGCGGCGGTTGACGAGGCCGGTCAACGGATCGCTCTCGGCGAGCCGGCGCACCCGGGCTTCGATCTGTTTCCGCTCGGTGATCTCGCGCTCCAGATCCTCCACCAGTTCGCGGTTCACAACTAACAGCGCCTGCATGACGCTCATCCCTGATGCGACGCCGACATAGCGATCGGCCTCGTCGACGACGATCAACCCCCCGGCGATCTCGGCATGGTCAGG
>CAYYNG010000251.1:0-3861 GCA_964472435.1 uncultured Hyphomonadaceae bacterium
TGACCCACCCCGACATCAAGGCGGTCAGCTTTGTCGGCTCCTCCGATATCGCGCAATACGTCTACGCAACCGGCACGGCCCACGGAAAACGCGTCCAAGCCATGGGCGGGGCGAAGAACCACGGTATCATCCTGCCGGACGCGGATATGGACCAGGTGGTGAAGGATATTGTCGGCGCCGCCTACGGTTCGGCTGGCGAGCGCTGTATGGCGCTGCCTGTCGCGGTTACGGTCGGCCAGAAGACCGGCGATGAATTTGTCGAACGGATGATCGAGGCGGCGCGCGGCCTCAATGTGGGCGTCTCGACCGATCCGGAGGCTCATTATGGACCCGTCGTGACCGCTGCCCACCGCCAACGGGTGATCGATTATATCACACTTGGCGAGCAGGAAGGCGCAGAGCTGAAGCTCGACGGCCGAGGGATGACGCTCCAGGGTCACGAGAACGGCTTCTTTATCGGGCCCTCGCTCTTCGACCACGTAAAGCCCGGGATGAAGTCCTATGAAGACGAGATCTTCGGCCCAGTGCTTCAAGTGGTGCGCGCGGAGACGTTGGAAGAGGCCGCTGCGCTCCCCTCGAACCACCAGTACGGCAACGGCGTTGCGATCTTCACGCGCAATGGCCGGGCGGCGCGGGAGTTCGCCGCCCAAGTGAACGTGGGCATGGTCGGGATTAACGTGCCGATCCCGGTGCCGGTCAGCTACCACACCTTCGGCGGCTGGAAACGCTCGGCGTTCGGCGACACCAATCAGCACGGCCCCGAGGGCGTCCGCTTCTGGACGAAGATCAAGACCGTCACCCAAAGGTGGCCGGAAGGTGATATCGGCGATCAGGCGTTCGTCATCCCCACAATGGGATGACCCGGCTGGTTTGGGCGGCGATCGCCTTTGCGCTGCTGGCTGGCCTCGTGTCGGCTCTTACAGCGACGGGTGATCCCGATCCGCTGACACGATTTGTCCGCCTTACGGCCCGTTTGTCGGCGTTGTGGTTCGCATTGGGGTTCGCACTTGAGCCTTTCGGCCCGGTGCGCGCCTGGGCTTTGTTGCAGGGCTTCGTAGCGACCCATCTCATCCATCTCGCCGCCGTCGCGGCCTGGTACGGAATGGAAATCGAACCCTTGGTGTTGTCCCCGGTCGTCGCGCTCCTCGGCATCGGTGTCGCAGCGCTGCCTCTCGTTGCGCTGCGCGCGGCGCCGAGCTTGGGGATATTAACACCCGTTTGGGCCCACCTTAGCGCCCTGTATTTCTTGTGGTTCCTATTCTTCGCCACCTATGCGACGCGGTTATTGGAAGCGGAGCTGCGGGCGCCGGCGGCGATTTACACCGCCTGGCTTGCGTTGATCGCCGGCGCCTTGGCCGTCCGCCTTTGTGGCGTGCTTCGAGGACGGGGCCTGCGCGCTTAAGGGTCGGGCGAGACCCTTGATCCGGCCGAAACGCCGTCCCACATTCCTGACAGGATGCGTGTTCAAACACCAGCGGCCGCCGCTATCGGGGCCGACCGAACGCGCAGGCGTCCTGTCTTAAACAGAAGGATAACGACGATGAAACACGACCTTACCGATCTTAAGCGCGAACTGTTCGACGCGCCGAACACCGTTTATCTGAAGCCGGTCGAGCCGGACGAGGTGCAGCGCATCGTGCCGGCGGCGGAGCTTGCCGATATCGATGATCTGACTGATATTTTCGCACTCCATACCAGCGACGGTGTTCGGGTGGCGCTAGTCGAGGGACGGGAGGCGGCGATCGCCGCAGCCCGTGCCCACGCGCTTCAGCCCTTTAGCGTCCACTGACGCCGCGTTCCCTCAGCCCGTCGCAGAGCGGGCGGTGACGCTCGGACAAAAGATCTCCAAAATCGCATCCGCCGACTCCGCTTGACGGATGCGGCTTCGGACCGACGATTGCCGCATAACCCTTGAGACCTGCGCGAGCGACCGCAGATGCGCTGCGCCGTCCTTGAGCGGGGCGATCAGTAAGAAAACCAAGTCGCAGGGCGCTCCGTCGATCGCGTCGAAATCAAGCGGCGTCGCCAAACGCCCGAAGGCCGCAACCGGCGCTGCGAGCTCCCGCAACCTGGCGTGTGGGATCGCTACGCCGTCGCTTAATCCGGTCGGTCCTAGCTGCTCGCGGGCCATGACGGGGGTCAAAATCTCTGCACAGGCGACATCAATGCGGGCGGCCAGAGCCTCCGACAGAACAGTCAAAGCGCCGCGCGGGCTATCTGCCGTCACGTTTGGAAGAACGACGCCCCGCTTAAAGAGGGGGGTCAAATCGGCTGGCATATACTGTCCAATTCTCAGGTTTTGCTTTGCCTTGAGGCGGGATCGATCCAACCAATGTGACCATCCGATCGCTTAAAAACGACGTTCAACCCGCCATGCCCTGCGCTCCTAAACATGATTGCCGGGTTTTCGCCAAGCTCTAACTGCATCACCGCTTCACTGACCGACATGGTCTTTATCTCCATCGCGGTCTCAGCGACGATTAAAGGCGCGTCCGCGCCGTTAAGAGAGTCCTCATCGGGTTCGTCCTCGCCAGCGCCTTGCAAAATGAAGGCCTGGGCGGGCTCCGATGGCAGCGGGGCGCGATCGGGCCGATGGTGGTCTTTCAACCGACGCTTATAGCGCCGCACCCGTTTCTCCATTTTCGTCAGCGCGTCTTCCAGCGCGGCATAGGGGTCGGCAGCACGTCCCTGCGCCTGTAAGACGATGCCTGACGGAAGGTGGACATTGCAGTCGACAAGAACGAGATGCGCCTCTTTCGAAACGCTGACATGGCCCTCCGAAGGGCGGTCGAAATACTTGGTGACGGCGGCTTCGAGCCCTTCGGCGATCCGGTCGCGCAGCGTATCGCCAAGATCGATGTTTTTGCCGGTGATTTTGATCTGCATACGCGTCTCCCTCTTTGACGACGCACTATAGCCCAAAGCGAACGCTGGGCGAGGGGGCCGGCGCTAGGCGCTATACTTCAAGAGCCGGCGCCGTTGGACCGAAGAAGGAATGTCCAGACTTTCACGGTATTTGGCGACGGTGCGCCGCGCGATGTCCACGCCGTACTCCCGGAGGACTTCGACAATTTGATCGTCTGAAAGCACCGCGCCGGGCTGTTCTTCGTTAATCAGGGTCTTGATGTGGTGGCGAACCGCCTCGGCGGAGTGGGCTTCGCCGCCGCCCGTCGCCGGGATCGCCGCGGAGAAAAAGTATTTCAGCTCAAAGAGACCGCGCGGCGTCGCCATGTATTTATTGGATGTGACCCGGCTTACGGTGCTCTCGTGCATTTCAATCGCGTCGGCGACCAGTTTGAGGTTCAGCGGTCTAAGGTGGGCCACGCCATGGGCGAAAAACGCGTCCTGTTGGCGCACGATTTCGCTCGCGACCTTCAAGATCGTGCGCGCCCTTTGATCCAGGCTTTTGATCAGCCAGTTGGCGTTCGCCGCGCACTCGCTGATGAACTCCTTCTCGGTCTCGCGCATGGGGAGCGCAGAGACCTCGGCATAGTAGGCCTTGTCCATCAGAACGCGCGGCAGCGTTTCTGCGTTCAGCTCGACAGCGAACATCCCATTTGGCATCTCGCGGACAAAGACGTCCGGCGCGACGGCGATCGCGCGATCGCCCGCGAATGCAGCGCCGGGGCGGGGCGTCAGCGTGCGAAGTTCGGCCAGCATGTCCATGATATCGGCCTTGTCGACGCCGCACGCCTCCACCAGACCCGGGATATCGTGCTTCGCGGCGAGCTCGAGATTGTCGAGGAAGGCCGCCATTGCGGGATCGAGGCGATTGCGTTCGGCGAGCTGAAGACCGAGGCATTCGGGGATCGACCGCGCCATCACACCCGTCGGATCAAACCCCTGGCACACGGTGAGAAC
>CAYYNG010000252.1:0-3849 GCA_964472435.1 uncultured Hyphomonadaceae bacterium
CGACAGCTTCGCCTTCGTCGCCGAGAAGGAGACCGGCGAAGCCGTCGGCGCCCGAGACCCCGCTCACCTCAAACGGGCCGTGCGGCTCACAAGTGAGCTTGCGATGGGCTTCGGCGCGGCGTTCGCCCTCTCCTATTATCTCGGCGGGTCGTGGATCATCACGGCCGTGGTGGCCGATCCCGAAGCGCGGGCCGCCGCTCTCGCCTATCTGCCGTTTTGCGCAGCCGCCCCCCTCCTCGGCGCGCCGGCCTGGCAGCTGGACGGTGTCTTCATCGGCGCGACGGAGGGCGCGGCGCTGCGGAACGCCGGCTTAGCTTTCGCCGTCCTCTACGTTCTCACCGACCTCTGGCTTTCGCCGCGATATGGCAATGCGGGGGTCTGGTCGGCGTTTCTGCTGATGTATGTCTACCGCGCGATCCTGCTGGGCGCGCACTGGCCCCGCCTCATGTCGCGGGTGCGCCAAGATCAACCCCGGCGGCCTCAGCCGGCGAGCTGAAGCCATCGGCCGCGAGCCGCGCGGCGAGATCGGAGCTGATCTTTCGCACGAGGCTCGGGCCGTGGAAGACCAAGGCCGAATAAAGCTGCACGGCATGGGCCCCGGCGCGGATCTTCGCATAGGCGTCGGCGCCCGAAGCGATCCCCCCGACCCCGATCAGATCGCGCTTTCCGAAGACCCGGTCAGCGAAGAGGCGCAGGACATGGGTCGAGGGTGCCATAAGGGGCGCGCCGGAAAGGCCCCCGGCCTCGCTTTTGTCGGGGCTCTTCAGCGTTGCGGGTCGCGCCAGGGTGGTGTTCGAGACGATCAGGCCGGTTAACAGCGGCGCCGCCAGCGCCGCCGCCGCGATATCGTCGACTGCGGCTTCGTCGAGATCGGGCGCGACCTTCAGGAAAACCGGCCGCGGGCCATGCATCGCCGCCAGGCGAGCGGCCGCCTCCCCGGCGCGGCCGAGAAGCGCGTCCAGCGCAGCCTTGTCCTGCAGACCTCGAAGACCGGGCGTGTTCGGCGACGAGATATTGATCGTCACGTAATCGGCGCACGCCCAGACCGCCCCGAGACCGGCGACATAATCCGCGATCCGGTCGTCGGCGTCTTTATTGGCGCCGACATTCGCGCCAACCACTCCGTCGCCGGCCCGCCGTTTTTCGAGCCGCGCGGCGAAAGCCGCGAGGCCGGCATTGTTGAAGCCCATCCGATTGATCACTGCGCGGTCGGCCGTCAGACGGAACAGGCGCGGCTTCGGGTTGCCGGCCTGCGGCAGCGGGGTCGCCGTGCCGCATTCCACAAAGCCGAAGCCGAGCCGAAGCATCGGCCCGAACACCTCGGCGTTCTTATCAAAGCCGGCCGCCAAACCCACAGGGTTTGGCAGCTTGAGCCCTGAGACGGGCAACCTTACCGCGAGGCCTTGGCGGGCGGCGGCCCGCGGCAGAGGCGCGGTTCGAAGCGCCGCGATCGTCGCGGCATGCGCGGCTTCCGGCGGCAATCGCCTCAGCGCCGCTGCAGCAAGGTCGAAGATCACGCGCGTCTTACACGTTTGGCGCGAATCATGCGACCTACTCGCCCCGAAGATGATATGTGTGCCTTTTGTCCCATAATGGGTTGAAATTCCTATTTCGGGCCAGTAGGCAAGGTTAAACGGGATTAACCGCCACAAGGGGCGATACGTGCGTCACGAAGAGATTTGGCGCGGCATAGACCGGTTGGCGGCGAGCCACAAGCTGACGCCGTCGGGTCTGGCGCGGCTCGCCGGGTTGGATCCCACGGCCTTCAACCCGTCCAAGCGCCAGAGCAAGGACGGTCGCCTGCGTTGGCCGTCGACGGAAAGCGTCTCGCGGGCGCTCGCAGCCGTCGGCGCAGGCTTCGACGATCTCGCCGCCTTGATCGAGGGCCGCCGCGGCGGCGTCGCCCCCTTGATCGGCTTTGCGCAAGCGGGCGCGGAGGGGTTCTTCGACGAGGCCGGCTTCCCGACCGGTCATGGCTGGGACGAGGTTCGGTTTCCCGGCCTGACCGATCCTTCGGTCTATGCCCTTGAGATCGCCGGCAATTCAATGGAGCCGGTTTACCGCGAAGGCGATCGGATCGTCGTCGCCCCCCACGAGTCGGTTCGACGCGGCGACCGCGTCGTCGTCCGCACCCGGTCGGGCGAGGTGATGGCGAAGGTGCTTGGCCGGAGGACGGAGACGATCGTCGAGCTCTTGTCCTTCAATCCCGATTTTCCGCCCCGCGTGCTGGCGCCTGGCGATATCGCCTGGATCGCCCGTATCATGTGGGCGAGCCAATAGGGATCGGTCGATCATGGACTGGGACAAGCTGAAGTCCTTTCACGCCGCCGCGGAGGCCGGCAGCCTCACCGCGGCCGGAGAGCGGCTCGGCATCTCCCAGTCGGCGGTCTCGCGCCAGATCGCTTCGCTGGAGGAGCATCTCGGCGTGTCGCTGTTTCAAAGGCATGCCAGGGGCCTGGTGCTGACCGATTCGGGCCACACGCTGCATCGCTCCACCCTGGAGATGGCGACCGCCGCGACGGCCGCGGCCCTGGCGCTGCGCGATCAGAAGGAAACGCCCCAAGGCGACCTCACCGTCACTGCCCCCGTGGCCTTCGGATCGACGTGGTTGGGGCCGCGGCTGACCGGCTTTATAGCCGCGTATCCCGACATGCGGGTCAATTTAAGGTTGGACGACCAGGAATTCGACCTCCTTAAACTCGAAGCCGAATGCGCAATCCGGCTTTGGGCGGCGGACAAAGCCGAGCTCATTCAACGAAAGCTCGCCACCGTCGCCACCAGTCTCTACGCCGCGCCGGAATATCTTCGCGCCCACGGCGTGCCGCGAACGCCCCAGGACCTCGATAATCATAGGATCATCAGCTATGGCGACGCTCGCTCGCCGCTCCAGGAAGTGAATTGGGCCCAGCGCGCCGGACGCGACGACAAGCCGCCGCGAGAC
This sequence comes from uncultured Hyphomonadaceae bacterium, assembly GCA_964472435.1. Lineage (GTDB taxonomy): Bacteria > Pseudomonadota > Alphaproteobacteria > Caulobacterales > Hyphomonadaceae > CAYYNG01. The sequence goes on from CAYYNG010000252.1 coordinate 2,942, forward strand.
GCACGGCTGAAGGTGAACAATGTCTTCGCCATGCTACAAGCGGTGGATGCAGGCCTCGGGATCGCCGACGTGCCAGACTATATGGCGGAGGCGGCGCCCCGGCTCGTCAAAGTGCTGCCCGAGCTCACAGGGCCGAGCTTCGACCTTTACTTCATTTATCCAAGCGATCTGAAGCGATCAAAACGCATTTCCGCCTTCCGCGACTTCCTGACCGGCGAAATAGAGGGGTTGCGGCGGGGCGACCTTTCAGCCTGACCGCAGGCGGGCCGTTGCGCCTATGTTTGAACGCATAGCTTGATTGCGAAGACCGGGGTTTTCAAATGGCGGCTGGCCACCACTTCTCGCAAGTGCGTTGGCCTCTAGCGCAAACCGGTTTTTTCGAACCGGCGTTTCCTCCTCCCTCCCCAATTGAGGCCTGACTTCAGCCGGGCGCGCGATGGCGCAGCCCGGCTTTCTTTTTTGCGGCCTGGGGGGCTATAGGCTCGCCCGCAACATCCAGGCGGCCTTTTCACTTATGTCGGCGCGTCGCGTGAGAAGGTCTTCCGTGACGATATCGTTCGCCCCATCGATCGCGTTTACACCCTCGCGCGCCACCCGAGCCAAGGTTTCATGGCCGCGGGCGAGATTGGCGAGCATCGCCTCGGCGTCCGGCACGCCATTGTCCGGCTTGATGGTGGCGTCGGCGGCCATCTCCTCGCTCGACCCAGGGGCATAGACGCCCAGGGCGCGCATCCGTTCGGCAAGGACGTCCAAGGCCGCCCAAAGTTCGCGATATTGGTTCTCGAACTGGGCGTGCAGCGCAGCGAACAGCGTACCCGTGACGTTCCAAAGGTAGCCATGGGTCTTGGAATAAAGAGCGTATGTTTCCGCCAACAGTCGCCGCACAGCAGCGGCGGAGGCGGTGCGTT
>CAYYNG010000253.1:0-3848 GCA_964472435.1 uncultured Hyphomonadaceae bacterium
CGGCGCAGTGCGCACCGGCCGCGGAGCTCGCGTCGAAGCGGCGCGGCGGGCGCGTCGCGAGGCCGCCCGCGATGATCCTCGCCCTCGACGCCCACTATAGCGGCGCGCGCGGCGCGGCCGCTGGCGTCTTGTTCGCCCATTGGGGGGACGCGGTCCCCGACGCCGAATACACGGCGATATTCGACGCCGCAGCCGGGTATGCGCCCGGCGCCCTATACCGTCGCGAGCTGCCGGGCCTTCTAACGCTGGTCGAGACCTGCGATCCGTCGCCAAGCACGATCGTGGTCGACGGCTATGTTTGGCTCGGCGGCGGAGTGCGGCCCGGCCTCGGCAAACGGCTTCATGACGCCCTCGGGCCCGGCGCGCCGCCCGTTGTCGGCGTTGCAAAGACCCTCTTTCGAGGCGCGTCGCCGGAGAGCGCTTTGCTGCGAGGCCGCAGCCGGAAGCCCCTCTTCATCAGCGCGGTCGGAATGGAGCTCGGCGAGGCGAAGGCCGCAATCGCCGCCATGGCGGGCCCGTTTCGCATCCCCACCCTGCTCGCAAGAGCCGACCAATTGGCGCGCGCGGCGATCGCTAAAGCGTCGGCGCCCCGCTAAGCCGTCTCGCCAATCTCTGTTTGCGCCCGAGGTCGCCAGGGCGTAGTTCCGGTTTCATCGACCAAGAGGAGCCGCCCATGTCGACCCCGGAAGACCGCCTCGCCGAGTTGGGCCTTGTCCTGCCCGCGCCCGTGGCGCCGGTGGCGAACTATGTCCCCTATGTCGTCTCAGGCGCGCAGCTCTTCATCTCGGGGCAAGTCAGCCTCGGACCGGACGGCCTGGTGACGGGCCGGCTCGGCGAAAACATGGATCTCGCCGCGGGCCAGGCCGCCGCTCGGCTTTGCGCGGTCAATCTGATCGCGCAATGCAAGGCGGCTCTCGGCGAGCTGTCGCGCGTCGTCCGGGTCGTGAAGCTTGGCGGATTTGTAAGCGCCGCACCTGACTTCACGGACATCCCCCAGGTGATCAACGGATGCTCGGACTTGATGGTCGATGTGTTCGGCGACGCGGGACGGCACGCGCGATCCGCCGTCGCCTGCCCTGTTCTGCCTCTGGGTTCGGCCGTCGAGGTCGACGGCGTCTTCGAGATCGCCTAGCCGCACCGGCGGGATGGCGGCGGGGTTCGATCTCGGCGGCTTCGCCTACGCCCACCGGGGGCTGTGGTCGGCGGACGGGCCGCCGGAGAACTCTCTGGCGGCGTTTGCGGCGGCGGCGCGCGCGGGCGTGGGAGTGGAACTTGATGTGCGGCTGACCGCCGATGGGGTTCCGATCGTTTTTCACGATCCGATCCTCGACCGGATGACGAACGGGCGCGGCCTTGTGGCCCGGAGGTCCGCCGCGGAGATCAACGCCCTCTCGCTTGCGGGGTCGGCGGAGCGGCCGCCGCGCTTCGACGATGTCTTGGCGCACTGGCCAGGGGCGGCGCCGCTGCTGGTCGAACTGAAGACGGACGGCGGCTCGGCCGAGCCGCTGGTCGACGCGGGGGCCGCGCGTCTCGCCGACTGGGACGGCCCCGCAGCGGTGATGAGCTTTTCCGCGCCCGCCATCGCCCGTTTGAAAGATGCAGCGCCGTCCCTCGCGCGGGGGCTGTTGATCGAACCGAAAGGGCTCGCCGGCGATGAACGGTTTGCGGCCAAACTTTCGGCGGCCTCCGAAATCAACCCCGATTACCTGGCGGTTTGGACCGCTGACGCCGAGGAGGCGGCGGTCCGGGCCGCATCGCTCGGCTGCGGGCTCGCCGCTTGGACGGTGACGGATGCAAGCGATGCGGCGCGGCTTTCACCGATCGCCGACGCGATTATTTTCGAAGGCTTGGATCCGAGCCTCGTCCGACCCTGATCTGCGCCCTATAGTCGATTGCATGGATGACACCACCATCCGGATTTCGGTGGCCCAGGGCCTTGCCGACGTCGACCCCGCGGGGTGGAACGCCGTCGCCAATCCACCCGGCTTACGGTTCGACCCGTTCTTGAGCTGGGAGTTTCTCGAGGCGCTTGAGCGGTCGGGCGCCGCCGCGCCGCGCACCGGTTGGTCGCCGCACCACCTCACCATTCTCGACGCCGGCGGGGTGATCCGGGCGGCGATGCCGCTTTACGCCAAGACCCATTCCCAAGGCGAGTTCGTGTTCGACCATGGCTGGGCCGACGCGTTCGAACGGGCGGGGGGGCGTTACTATCCCAAGCTTCTCTGCGCCGTGCCGTTTACGCCGGTGACCGGCCGCCGCCGGTTGACCGCGCCCGGACCCGACGCGGACCGATTGAAAGCCGCCCTCCTCGCCGGCGCGGTTCAGATCGCCGCCGACAACGAGCTTTCCTCGGTGCACTTCAATTTCGTTGAAGAAGCCGATGCGGCGGCGTTGGGCGAGGCCGGCCTGCTCCGCCGCACCGACCAACAGTTCCATTGGCGCAATAATGACTATCGATCGTTTGACGACTTTCTCACCGCGCTCTCGTCAGCGAAACGCAAGAACCTTCGGAAAGAGCGGGCCAAAGCGCAAGACGGCCTCGCCTTTCGACATCTGACCGGCCCCGATATTACGGAAGCGCATTGGGACGCGTTCTTTCATTTCTACATGGACACCGGTTCCCGGAAATGGGGCTCGCCCTACCTGACCCGAGAGACCTTCTCGCTCCTCAGCGAGCGCATGGCGGACCGGCTGCTCCTCGTTTTCGCCTATGACGGGAGCCGCCCCGTGGCCGGCGCGCTTAATCTGATCGGCTCGGACACGCTCTATGGCCGCTATTGGGGCTGCCTTGTCGACAAGCCCATGCTTCATTTCGAGGTCTGCTATTACCAAGCGATCGATTTCGCGATCGCGCGCGGGCTCCAGTTCGTCGAAGCGGGCGCCCAGGGCGGCCACAAGCTCGCCCGCGGCTATGCGCCGGTGGCGACGCATTCGGCCCACTGGATCGCCCATGACGGCTTCCGAGACGCCGTCGCCGATTATCTCGAACGCGAGCGCGCCGCGGTCGAAGCGGACATGGATTATCTGCGCGAACGCACGCCCTTCAAGAAGGACGGCTAGACCAGCGCGAAATAGAGGCAGGCGACCCCGATGGCGAGAATGGCGAGGATCGAGCCCAGCGTTCCCGCAAACCGGCCGAAGGAGGTGCCCGACGAACCGCCAAGGCCGACGGCGTGCAGCAAGCGCGAGACGAAAAGCAGCCCGCCCAAAACGTGGATCAAGACCGCGCCCGCGCCCATCGCGGCGAGCGCGAACAATCCGACGAGGCCGAACGGCACGTCTTCGACTGCGTTGCCCTGGACCCGGATCGCGCGCTGCACGGGCTCCTGGCCGCCGTCGCCGAAAGCGACCTTGTTCGCCTGCCGCGCCCGGCCGACATTGAGCTTGAGCGCCATCATGAAGATCGCAAAGAGCCCCGCATAAAGGCCGGCGGCCTCAAATCCCGTCATTTCAAAGCCCTCCCATTGTGTTTTGGACCTCCGCTAGCGTAATGGGACTCGCACGCGGCAAACAATCGGCCCCCCAGATTGAGAGGACGCGCATGTCGATCCACGGCGCTTACGACCCCGGCAACATCTTCGCGAAAATCCTGCGCGGCGACATGCCTAGCGTGTCGGTCTTCGAGGACGAGGTCGCCCTCGCCTTCATGGACATTTTCCCCCAGGCGCCCGGGCACGTGCTTGTTATTCCCAAGGGTGTCCAAGCGCGGAACTTGCTGGAAATGCCCGACGACAAGCTCGGCCCCTATATGGCGCGGGTCCGCAAGGTCGCCGTCGCCGTTGAAGCGGCGCTAAAACCCGATGGTTTGATCGTCACACAGTTCAACGGCGCCCCTCGGCTTCGCCCCG
>CAYYNG010000254.1:0-3824 GCA_964472435.1 uncultured Hyphomonadaceae bacterium
ACGCGCTCAGCCAGGTCAAAGCCTTCGCCGCGACCGCCGATGTCACGGGCCTTGTGATGACCAAGCTCGACGGCACGGCCAAAGGCGGGGTCCTCGTCGCCATCGCCGAGGCCTACGACCTGCCGATCCACTTCGTCGGCGTCGGCGAGAAAGCCGAAGACTTGCAGCCCTTCTCCGCGGAGGTTTTTGCACGGGCGCTGGTGGGGGCGGGAGGTGCAGAGACGAACTGATTCGATGATTGTTGCGGTCAAGGAAGCCGTCAGCTCTCCGCGCCCGCTGCGCCGAGCGGTCGCAGTCCGAGAGGGGCGCCCGGGCGTAAGGAGGGCATGGCAAACAATGGAACCGACATGACCCCCTCCGCCGCCCGACATCGCCTGCGTCTTCTGGCCCGCGCCCTCGCCGGCCAAGCGAAAGCGCTGCGCGACGGCGGCGCCATCGCCGAAGCGCGGGCGCTCGCCCGCCGCGCGAAAGCCTTCAATTCCCTCAGTTGGGCCACCGTCGCGCCCGCCCCGGCGCCCGTTCCCGTGCGGGTGCGGCGCTGATGGCCGGAGACTTCACCGTCTATTTTGACGGCGCCTGCCCGCTCTGCCGCGCCGAGATCGCCTTCTACCAACGCCAAAAGGGCGCGGACGCGGTGGACTGGCGCGATGTTTCCGCCGGCGGTTCGACGGGTCCGGACCTTAGCTGCGCGGCGGCTCTGAAACGCTTCCATGTCCGGGAACCGGACGGCCGGCTGCGCTCGGGCGGGGCGGCCTTCGCGGCGCTCTGGCTGCGGCTGCCGCGCTTTCGCTGGGCGGGCCGCATCGGCGCGACGCCGCCGTTCAGCTGGCTGCTCGCCCTCGCCTATGCGGTCTTCCTTCCCCTGCGGCCGACGCTTCAGCAGGTGTACGGCCGCCTCGCCGGCTCAGACGACAAAGGCCTTAAAAGCCCAGTAGAGGCTGATCCAAAGGGTGGCGTAGGCCGTTAAGGGGCCGACGCGCCCCCGGAGGACCCCGTTCACGGCGTCCTTCGCTTCAGGCCTCGCCGAGAGCGACAGTACCGCCCACAGCCCCGCGAGCGCCACGAACCCTGTGGCGAGGAACACGACGTCCCCCGTTTTCTCAAGCGCCGTCGCACCCGCTTTGAACAAGCCGAACACGGGCAGAAACGAGGCGATGGACCAGCTGGTGAGCACTGGCGTCGCATACATCCAGAGGAACACTCGATTGACTTCGGCGCGCGTGATGCCGGCCATGAAACCCTCCATTTGACGAGGAAAGCTACGCTGATGCGGCGTAAACTGGATGCCTGCGACCTCTGAGGCGTAGGGCCGCAGGCGCGCTTACGGGGGCGGTGTCAGAGGGGGCGTCTAACGCACCACCACGGCGATGCGCACCGGCGCAGGCCGTCGCCGGAAGAGGCCGCGGCGCGGGGGATAGTAAAAATAGCCTGAACGGCCGACATGCACGACCGTCGGACCGGTATAAACAAGACCGCGGGCGACCCGCTCGCGCGGCCCCGGCGCATAAACCCAGGCCGAGGCCGGGCACACGGTGCGGCGCATGTCGCGCCGGTCCTCGCGCAGGTCGGCCCGGCCGGTGACGACGAGACGGTCCAGCCGGTCTTCGACGATGTCGGGGCAGCGGCGCGGGTCGAGCCGCCACTCGCCGGAATAGGCGGGCGGGGCGGCGGCCGTGGCGCACGCCACCGCGCAGAGGGCGAGGGCGGCGGTCTTAAGCGTTTTGAACAGGGTCATGTCGGCGCTCCATCTTATGGGACGCCGACTTGAACGGGCGGGGCGGCAAAATCCGTCGCTACGCGCGGGCGGGGGCCGCGGTCGCCACGGCGCCGCACACCTCAGGGTGGCCGTGACAGCAGGTCTCGACCAAGGCGGAGACAAGGCCGCTGATGCGGGGGATCTCGGCCCGGTAGATCAAGCTCCGCCCGACCCGTTGAACGGACACGAGGCCCGCCGCGGTGAGAATGGAGAGATGGCCCGACAGCTTGTTCGGCGCGATATCGATGGCGCGGGATATGTCTCCGGCGGCGAGGCCGTCCGCCCCCGCCTCCATCAGGGCGCGGAAAGCGAGCAGCCTGATTTCTTGGGACAGCGCCGAAAGCCCGGCGACAGTGGCGTCAAGATCATCCATCGATCCCTCTTACTGGGCCGCCGGGTCCGGGTACACCTCTCTCAATCCGTTGATGTATCGGGGATTCGTGACCGCCCGGTGAGCGAGCTAACCGCTCAGCGCGATGGTGAATTCATAGACAGCCCCCTCCGCCACCGCGGCGCGGCAAATCCCGCCGTCCATGCGATCGCCGAAGGGGCAGACGAAGTCCCCCCGGTCGTCCCGCAGGGTGAGCTCGAGCGGGTCCTTCCCGGCTTCGGCCACGCACGTCCCCGACACCGCGCTGCGAACGACGATCGATCCAGTGGAGGAATTGCCGCGGCCGCGGGCGTCGGGCGTCCGGTTCCGACCGCGATCGGTCGTGATGTCGCATTCGACGGACCAGCGTCCGCCGCCGAGAATGCTGAGGATGAAGGTTTCGCCGTCTTGGGCGGCGGCGGTCGGCGCCGCCAGAACAGCGCCGGCGGCCATCGCGGCGCTTATCAGGAACGGTTTCATGAGGGATCTCCCATGTTGATGATGTCGGAACCGCCGGCGCGCCGGCGGCGGCGAACGCCGGATCAGGTGTCGCGGTCATCCAAGACAACGATGCTCTCGCCGTCGGCCTCGATCTCGATGTCGATCTCCCGGCCGTTGGCGTCCACGCCTTCGAACTCGTAGACATTGGCCGAGCCGCGGGCGCTGCGCTCCACCGATGTCGGCGCGAACGCTTCACCCATTTGGATGGCCAACGTCTCCCGAACCGCCTCCGGCACGTCCGCCAGGTCGATCACTTCCTCGACCTCGAGCGCCACCCAATCATTGGCGAGGTCGACCTCGACCTTCGTGCCGTCCGGCCGCCGGCCGACGAACTCCAGCGTCACGACACCGTCTTCAACTTCAACGTCCACGCCTTCAAAGGTCACGTCCGGCGCGGCCGCCTGGGCCGCCGCAAGCGCGCCGGCCGGGGCTTCGTCGAGCGGAAACATCAGCTCCTCTTGCGCGGTGGCGAATCCACCGAAAAATGCGACAGAAAACACGATCACCGACGCGGCGCGCGTTCGCTCGACGCGAGTTGACTTGATCATGGCGTCCTCCCCTTAAGACGCCTCGTTATTAACCTTTCCGCCGGCTTATTTCAACAATCGATCGATTGTTGAATATTTGATCAGCACGCGGACGGCGGCCCGGTTGGAGCGCCAGGGAGCGAACCGTCTGCGAGGAAAAAATTGAGGACCGGCCGGGGTGGATAAGCGGGACGGCCGGCCCTCAAGTCAGATGGCTGCGGCGGCTTGGCTTAGGGGTGGGTCTGAGCCAAGACCGCCGCCGACTGGACGGCGACGCAGCAACGCGACGTCCGCCACCATCTAAGCGGGGGAGGGGGTTGAAACTCAAATCGATTAAACGGACGGGTTTCATAGTGCTTCGCCTATCTAGCGGCGGCATAGAAAATAGATAAAATGCTATCAAAGCAACAATTCTAATATATTGGCTGCTATTTCCCGGGCGCGCTACTTTGGATGGCGAAGGAGACGCCCATGCCCCGAACCGCCATCGCCGCCGCCCTCGCGCTTTTCGCCCTGCCGAGCTCTGCATGGGCGTCGATCGAAAATGAGGCCGAGGCCCGCGCCGTGGAGCGCGCCGCCGATCTCAAAGGGCCCTCATCGTCGCCCAATGCGCCGGCGGCCGGGCCCGAAACCGCTGGGCCGCCGCTGCCCGCTCGGCGATTTGAGCGCG
>CAYYNG010000255.1:0-3823 GCA_964472435.1 uncultured Hyphomonadaceae bacterium
CCGAAATTCAGGGGCCTGCGTGTGTGGTCGGTCCGATGAATATTGAAGGTGTCGGGATCGGAATATACCTCGGGGTCGCGCAGGGCCGACACGATCGAGACGCCGACCACGGCCCCTTCCGGGATCAGATAGCCGTCGATTTCGAAGTCGCGAAGCGCCACCCGGGGAATCGCCGAGATCACGGGCTGGTAGCGCAGACCCTCGTCCACCACGGCTTTCTTCAAACCGTCGGGATCGGCCGTGAAGTCCGCCCACTGATTGGGATGCTGCAGAAGCTCCGACAGCGTCATGCACATGGAGCCGCGGGTGGTGTCCGACCCTGCGAGGATCAGGCCGAGGATCTGGGTGCGGATCTCGCCCTCGGAGAGATCGCTGTCGGCCGTTGTTCTCAGATAGTCCGTGATGAAGTCTTCGCGCGGGGTGCGGCGGCGATCGTTTAGCAGATCTGCGACGTAGTCGTTAAAAGCGCCCAGGCTTGCTTCGATCTTGTCGCGTTCCTCGGGCGGCACAAAGCCGACGGAGGCGGCCGAATCTTGAATCCATTTCAGGAAGATCGGCAGGTCCGACCGTGGGATGCCGAGAATCTCGGCGATGATTTGAGCCGGCAGCTGGCTCGCGAACTCGCCGACGAAATCGATCGGCCCGCGCCCGAGCCGGCTCGTCACCATTTCCGCGGCGATCTCGATGATGCGAGGCCGCATCTCGTCCATCAGTTTAAAGGCGAAGGTTCGCGAAACCGGGCTGCGCCGGCGGATATGCGTCTCGCCGTTGGCAAACAACATCGCGAGGTTCGAAAGGTCGAAGATCGGTCCCGACGTGATGCCTTGTATGATCTTCGACTCCGTCTCGATCTGGCGCGTGGCGTCGCTGACCACCAGGTCCACATGGCGATGGCGCAGGGCCATGGTGAAACCGAGATCGGTGCGGACCAGCGGCGTCCGCTCGCGCAGGTCTGCGACGAAGGCGTAAGGGTCGTCGGCCAGGTCGTCGCCGCCCCGCGCCAGAACCTGGGGCAAGTCGTCGATGGATTTCAGCGTCGCGGCGGTCATCGGGCGGTCTCCTCTGCCGACCATTCGCGAAAATACGAAGGCTGGCCCGCGCCGTCCATCGCTTTCAAGCCGTCCTTTTCACGAGCGCCCTAGCGCCGCGACGATAGCGCTTTTCAGCTCGCTGTACGCTTTGTGGCCCGTGTGGGGCGCGGCGGAGCGCGATCTCATCCATGGGCGAGCGCCCACTCCGCTGCGGCGTCCGCGTGGATCAGGGCGGTGTCGTAAACCGGCGCGGGCGCATTCTCAGCCGTGAGCAAAAGGCCGATCTCGGTGCAGCCGAGGATCAGACTGTCCGCGCCCGCGGCGATCAGCCGGTCGGCGATGGCGAGATAGACGGAGCGGGACGCCTCGCGGATCTCGCCATGGACGAGCTCGTCGAAGATCACCCGGTGGATCTCGTCGCGCTCGTCCGCTGCAGGAACGATCGTCTCGATGCCGTGCCGCTCGATGAGGCGGCCGGTATAGAACGTCTCCTCCATCGTGTAGCGGGTGCCCAGGAGGGCGGGGCGGCTTAGGCCGGCGGACTTAAGCGCCGCAGCGGTCGCGTCGGCGATGTGGAGAAACGGAGCCTCGATCGCCGCCTCGATGGCCGGCGTGCATTTATGCATCGTGTTGGTGGCGAGAATGATCGACTCGGCGCCGGCGCGCTCCAGCCCCAAGGCCGCGCGAGCGAGCGCCTCGCCCAGCTCGTCCCAGCCCCCCGCCAGCTGCAGGGCGTGGGTTTCGGCGAAATTCACCGAATGGATGAGAAGTTTCGCGCTGGCGTGGCCGCCGAGCCGGCGGTTCACCGCGCGATTGATCGCTTGGTAGTAGATCACCGTCGACACCGGGCTCATCCCGCCGATGAGGCCGATCGTCTTCACCGGGTTCCATCCTCGAATGCGGCGAGCGCCCATTCGGCGAAGGCGGCGAGGTCGCCGCCCTTGAACAGAAAGGCGCCGACCCCGGCGGCTCGGGCGGCGGCCAGGTCGGTCTCCTTATCGCCGATCAGAAAGCTCGCCTCACGCTTTACTGGGAAGTCCGCCATGGCCTGGAGCAACATGCCGGGCTTGGGTTTGCGATCGAAACTGTCCTTGCGGTAAGCCGCGATCTCGCCGTCTTCGTGGAAGGGGCAGTAATAGATCCGGTCGATCCGCGCGCCGTCCCGTTTCAACTCGCCCTCCATCCAGGCGTGCAGCGTGCGCATATCGTCTTCGGTGTAGTAGCCGCGTGCGATGCCGGACTGGTTCGTAACGACGAACACCAGCCAATCGCGCTCGTTAAAGCTGCGGATGCAGCGCCCTGCGCCGGGGGTCCACTCGAACTCGGAGATACGGCTCACATACCCCTTGTCGCGATTGATCACTCCGTCGCGATCGAGGAACAGGGCGGGCCGATGGATTGTCACGCGCCGATCACTCCGCCGGCTGCGCGGCGATTTCGGCTCGGTTCGCCCGAACGCCGGTGAAAAAGGGAAGGAAGCACAAAGCGGTCACCACGCCCGCCAGCAGGAACGCCGCCCCGGGAAAATAAACGTCCGCGTCCGGCGCGGAATAGGCGTGCAGCGTCTGCGTCATGATCACAGGCGAGAAAATCATCGCCAGCGATTGCAGGCTGGCCGCAGCGCCCTGGAGTTCGCCCTGGGCGTTCTGCGGGGTGAGGTTCGCCATGATCGTATTCAGCGCAGGTCCCGTGACCCCGCCCAGCGCCGAAATCGGGATGATCGAATAGGCCATCCACGGCTGAACCGCGTAGGCGAAACCGAAGAGGGCGGCGACATTCGCAGTGAGGCCGAAGGCGGCGGTCCGCAAGGGGCCCAGCCGCGTTATGATCGGGCCGATCAAGCCGGCCTGGACGGTTGCGGCGCCGACCCCGACCAGGGCGAGCGACAGGCCGATTTCGCCTTCGCTCCAGCCATAGCGGATGTCGCCGTGGAAGTTCCAGGTGGCGGGGTAGACGCTGTGGGCGAGGCCGAAGAGGCCCACGACCACGAGAAACCAGGCCACTTTCGGCAGTTTGGCGAAATGCGCGAAGGCGCCGAAGGGATTGGACCGGGCGAGATCGAACCGCCGACGGTTCTCCGGGGCGAGCGATTCCGGCAGCACAAACCAGCCATAAAGGAAATTAACGCCGGCCAGCGCGGCGGCCGCGAAGAACGGGGCGCGCGTGTGGATTTCGCCCAGAAGTCCGCCGAGCGCTGGGCCGACGATGAACCCCACCCCGAACGCCGCGCCGATCATGCCGAAGGCGCGGCCGCGGTCTTCGGGCGCCGTCACATCCGCGATATAGGCGTTCGCCGTCGAAAAGGTCGCCGACGAGACGCCCGCCAGCGCGCGGCCCGCGAACAAGATCGCGAGCGTGCCGGCGAAGCCCATAATCAGAAAATCAAGCGCGAGCGTGCCGATCGATGCGAGCAAGACGGGCCGCCGCCCGAACCGGTCCGACAGCCCGCCGATGGTGGGGCCGGCGAGGAAATTCATCAACGCATACGTTGCAGTCAATGCGCCGCCCCACACCACGACGTTCGCCGCTGAAAGGTCGGTCAGCTCCTTCAGGAGCGCTGGCATGACGGGAACAATGAGGCCGAACCCCATCATGTCGAGCGTCACCGTGACGATGACGAACATGAAGGCGTTTCGCCGGGGGGGCGGTGCGGAAGTCCCCTTGATCATGCCTCGGGCTTGGACCGGAACCGCAGAGCGGTCAATCGCCGAGCGGGCGTCGCGCGTCAGGCGTCGCGCGGGGTCAACGTCGCCCGCCCGACGCCGCCAAGGATCAGAGCGCTTGCAAGGGCG
>CAYYNG010000256.1:0-3820 GCA_964472435.1 uncultured Hyphomonadaceae bacterium
CAAGGAGCCGAGCGCTTTGACGACGTAGTCCACTTGGCGCTCGAGCATGAAGGTGATCGAGTTGTGACCCAGATTGGTGTTTGGCCCATAGAGGACGAAAAGGTTCGGGAAGCCGGCCACGGTTATCCCGAGATAGGCTTCGGGGCGGTCGGCCCAGGCTTCGTTCAGGTGCACCCCCCCGGCGCCGATCACATCAACCGACCATCGCCAGTCGGTGGTCTCGAACCCCGTGGCGAACACCAGAACATCGAACGGCCGCTCTACGCCGTCAGCGGTGGCGACGCCGTCGGCGGTGATCTCGGCGATCGGGTCGGTGACGAGATCGACATGGGATTGCTGAATGGCCGGATAGAAATCGTCGCAGATCAGAATCCGCTTGCAGCCGATCGGATAGTCCGGGATCAGCTTGGCGCGCAACTCGGGATCGGCGACTTGCGCTTCGAGATGGTCCATGGCTTGACGCGTCAGCGCGGCGCGGCCCTCGGGCGTCCACTCGAAGGCCTGCCACAGAAAATAGTCTGCGTTCTCATAGATCGCCTTCCGGTTCGCCGCGCCGAGCTCCATGGCCTTTTCGGGATGGGTCGCAATCAGGGCGATCTCCTCCGGCGGCACCGCCCGATCATTGCGTGGGATCATCCAATTCGGCGTCCGCTGGAACACCGAGACATGGGCGGCCGTTTTGGCGATTTCGGGGATGATCTGAACTGCGCTCGCCGCCGATCCGATCACCCCGATCCGCTTGCCCGTCAGATCGACCGAATGGTCCCAACGCGCCGAATGCATCGCCGCGCCTTTGAACGCGTCCCGTCCCGTAATCTCGGGCCATTTCGGCCGGTTCAACTGGCCCAGGGCGCCGATCACCGCATCGGCCTCCATCACCCGTCCGCCTTTGGTCTCGACGGTCCAAGTCCGGGTCTCCTCTCGCCAAACGGCCCGCTCGACGGGATCGGACAAATGGAGATGAGGGCGAAGCTGATAGCGGTCCACCACCTCCTCGGCATAGGCCTGAATTTCAGGCCCCGAGGGATAGAGGCGGCTCCAATTCATACTCTGTGCGAACGAGAGCTGGTAAAGCGCAACCTGAACATCGCATTGAACGCCGGGATAGGTGTTCTCCGCCCAGGTGCCGCCGACGCGATCGTTCTTCTCGAAAATCTGGATGTCGGTGTGACTGGCTTCCCTCAGTTTGATTGCGGCGGTGATGCCGCCCAGACCGGCGCCGATGATCGCCACGCGGTGCTTGGCCATTGTGATCTCCTCCCCGTCGGGGCCCGTCTTGCCGCGGGCCGCTGTCGCCACTCTCCACCGGCCAGCGCCGCGCGGCAAGGGCGACAGAAACCGCAAGGCTTGCTAAGACCCTTGTCTTGAAGGGATCGGCCTTGGGCGACTGGCTGAAGACACTTGCGCGGCGCGCCGAAACGCCCGCGGGCACGCGGATCGGCGGTTTGCTCTGCATCGGCGGCGCGGTCCTTTCGGTGGCCGCAGGGGCCGTCGGCGCGGCCTTCGTCGCCAGCCGGCCGGACTTCGGATGGCTGACGGCCATCTCTCTCTTTACGCTGAGTCTTTTCGGCGGCATGGCGGCGGCCCAGATGTTCTACGCGCTGGAAGGCCTCTTCGAACAAAGAGCCCGGGATCTCAACGCGGCCGACTTGATGGCGGCGCTGCGCTCCGGCGGCCCGGTCCCGCGCTTCGTGCTTTACTTAAGGCCCTTCGCCTCCACGGACGCGATCGCGGACACCGACACCCATGTCATTCACGCCGGCGACCCGGCGATGGTGACGGCGGCGACGGAGCGGTTGGAATTCGAGGCGCAGATCGAGCGGGCTGTGCGGCCAATCGGCCAGTTGGTGGCGCTCGGCGCGCCGCTTGAACATGAAGGCGCGGGCCGTATCCTGACCAGCGAGGACCGGTGGCGGGACGAGGCGGCGGCGTTGATGGATGCAGCGACGCTCATCATTTTGCTGCCCTCGCCCAACGCCGGCACCCTTTGGGAGGTCGACCAGCTCGTCGGCACCGACCGGATGCGAAAAACGATCGTGATCGATCCGCCGAACGCCGCCTCGGAACGGCCGGATTACGACCCGGCTGCGGAATGGTCGAACATCGAGCGGGAATTCGCCTTTCGGGGGTACACGTTGCCGCCGGACGCCCGCCAGGGTCAGCTTGTCTATTTCGGCGGCGCGACGGAGCCGAAACGCACCGCGCGCTTATCGCTTGACGGCGTTCGACGGGTCCGGCGTTTTGTTCGAAGAGTGATGGCCGACGCAGCGGCTGGATAGGGGACGGTCATGCGGGGGATTTCAAGCGCGGTGCTGTCGCTAACGGCCATGGCCCTATCGAGTTTGACGACGTATCTCACCTTTTTCGACGCGCGCTACACGCTGACCCAGGCGGTGGCGACCGTCTCCGTACAGGTCCAAAGCGGCGGATCGTCGTCGGGCGGCGTCGCCAGCGCCTATTACCGCTACTTCCTGACGCCGCAGATCATTCTGTCGAACCGCGGCACGCGGCCTCTGGTGCTCTCGAACGTCGAACTCGTTCCATCCTCGAACGTGGAGCGCTGCGCCCCGGACGAGGACGCCGAGACGCCGCCGATGCGGCGACTGGACGCCGTGATCGTCGAGCCGGGAACGGTGCAGCAGCTGGCGCTCGACGTCGAATTGCCCGCTATCTCGGCAGAGGCGAAGCCGGGTCGGGACTTCGATCTGCCCGAAAGCGACGCGCTGTGGTGTCTGAAATGGACCATCTTCGATCCGAACGGCGAGCGGCGCGAGCCGGTGACGCCCGCATTCCGCGCCAAGCTGACCTTCGCCCCGCCGGAGCCGGACGACCGCTATCCGGATGCGGAGATCGACCTCGACTATCCAAAAGAACCGACGCGCCTCGTCTCCCGCGGCTGGTTCTAACGCCCCTTTCGATTGCTTAAATCGAATAGTCGAATACGCCGTCCGGCAGGCCCTGATCCATGTTCTTCGCGGCCTCGGCGCAGGGGCCGCCCACGGGACGCGCGGGAACGCCGGCCACCGTGCAAAGCGGCTCGACGTTCTTCAGAACGACGCTGCCCGCCGCGACCTTGGCCTTGTCGCCGACCGTAATCGCGCCAAGCACCTTGGCCCCGACCGAGAGCAGGACGCCGTTCCCGATCTTGGGGTGGCGGTCGCCCACCGTCTTGCCTGTTCCGCCGAGCGTAACGCCGTGGAGCAGCGAGCAATCGTCGCCGACCGCGGCGGTTTCGCCGATGACGATCCCGGTCGCATGGTCGAACATCACCCCGGCGCCGATCACCGCCGCCGGGTGCACATCGACGCCGAAAAGCTCCGACGTCCGGCTTTGAAAGAAATAGGCCAAGGCCTCGCGGCGCTCCGACCAGAGCCAATGGGCCACGCGATAGGTCTGCAGGGCGAGATACCCTTTGAAATAGAGGAACGCCTGCAGGAGGGACCGGCAGGCCGGGTCGCGCTCGAACACCGCTTCGATGTCGCGCTCGGCCGCAGCGACTATGGCCGGGTCGGCGGCGTGCGCGTCCTCCACGATTTCACGGATCTGGAGCGCGCCGGTCTCCGGCCCCGCTAGTTTCTGGGCGAGGTGATACGACAGCGCTTCTGAAAAGTCCGAATGGGCCAAAATGGCGGCGTTGAGATAAGAGGCGAGCGAGGGCTCTTCTTCGGAGAGGGAGACAGCCTCGCAGCGCAACCTCAACCATGTCGGCGCAGGCGCGCCCCTCGTCTCGGTTTCAACCATGGTGGCGACCTCCCTTGCGTTGCTTCGCCAAATGGGGCCCGGCGCGGGTGTTGGCAAGGTCGAGCAGTCGCCTATTCGG
>CAYYNG010000257.1:0-3815 GCA_964472435.1 uncultured Hyphomonadaceae bacterium
CGAACCCCCGGGAGCCCCGATATGACCGACGCCGCCGAATACACCCCCCCGAAAGTCTGGACCTGGGACAGCGAAAGCGGGGGACGGTTCGCCAGCATCAACCGCCCCGTCGCCGGGCCGACCCACGACAAAGATCTGCCGGTCGGCGAACACCCGCTGCAGCTCTACTCGCTCGCGACGCCCAACGGGGTGAAGGTGACGGTGATGCTCGAGGAGCTGCTGGCCCTCGGCCATTCGGGCGCGGAATACGACGCCTGGCTGATCATGATCCAGAACGGCGACCAGTTCTCAAGCGGCTATGTCGCCGCCAACCCGAACTCGAAGATCCCGGTCCTCGTCGATCACAGCGCGAGCCCGGCCCAGCGCGTGTTCGAATCCGGCTCGATCCTGCTCTATCTCGCGGAAAAATTCGGCGCCTTCCTGCCGAGCGACGCCGCAAAGCGCACTGAAGCGCTCAATTGGCTCTTCTGGCAGATGGGCTCGGCCCCCTATCTCGGCGGCGGGTTCGGGCATTTCTACGCCTATGCGCCGACTAAGCAGGAATACCCGATCAACCGCTTCGCCATGGAGGTGAAGCGCCAGCTCGACGTCTTGGACCGCCGCCTCGCGGAAGCCGAATATCTGGCCGGCGACGACTACTCGATCGCAGACATGGCCGTTTGGCCCTGGTATGGCGGGCTCGCGAAGGGCCTTCTATATGAGGCGGGCGAGTTCCTCTCCGTCCATGAATACAAGAACGTCCTCCGTTGGACAGACCAGATCGCCGAACGCCCCGCCGTGCAGCGCGGCCGAATGGTCAACAAGGTTTGGGGCGAGCCTGAAACCCAGCTCGCCGAACGCCATGACGCGTCGGACTTTGAGACCAAGACCGGCGACAAGATCGAAGTCGCCGAATAAACGCCTCAATCCCGGCCCGATCTAACGCAAATTCGGAGCAAACGGGTTCGTTTGCGAACGGAGAGTTGCGCTTAATCTGGGAGGTGAAGCGACGGTCTGAACCCTAGATTGTGTCGGGGTCTAGCCCGCCCATGCGGCAGACCTCGCGCCATTCGGCGTCGGTCACAGGCTGGACCGAAAGGCGCATGGCGGTGACGAGAGACATCTCGGCGAGCTTCGGGTTCGCTTTGACGGCCTTCAGCGTCACGGGCTCGGGCATGTCGCAAACGGCCTTGACGTCGACGCAATCCCACCGATCGTCGTCGGTGGTAGAGTCCGGGTGGCTTTCGGAGCAGACCTCGACAATCCCGACCACTTCCAAGCCCTCGTTGGAGTGGTAGAAAAACCCCCGGTCGCCAAGCTTCATCGCCCGCATATTGTTGCGGGCCTGGTAATTGCGAATGCCGTCCCACTCCTCGCCCGCATCGCCCTTGGCCTTCTGCATTTCCCAGGACCATTTGAAAGGTTCGGATTTGAACAGCCAGTACTGCATGGAAACGCTCCTCTACGACCCATCTGACAACGCCCTAATCAGAACCGCCCGCCTCGTCCACGGGACCGGCGGCCGGCGCTGCGGATCGCCCAAGCCGCCCTTTCGCCGTCCGTCGAGGCCCCCTCGCCTCGACCAGCCCGCCGGCCGCGCCGAGGCCGTAGGGCGGCATGTTCGCATAAATGCTTTCATGCTCGCCCGCGCGGACGAGATAGGTCTCATGCCAAATGCCGACATCGCCATTGGTCTTGATCGTTTGGTTGAAGCGTCGCCAGGCCGGCAGATACGCATGCTCGGGGGCCGCGGCGAAGGCGTGGAGGTGGTCGAAGCTGCGCCAGTACTGGACAACCAGGACATTCCGCACCCCGAAGTGCGTGCGCGCGTGCAAGAGCCCGAGGTCCGGCGCCCGGGCGAGCTCCGCCAACATGCGCGGCATCGCTGCGGCGACGGGCCACCATTTCCACACTTTCCAATACGTGTTGATCCGCATGCCGATCAGGAACACGACGAAGTCGCCCTCGATCGCCGCGGTCACGTGATCTTTGAGGATCCGGCTCATGGATCAGCGGGCCGGTTTCCCCCTGGGCGCTGGCCGATGGCGGCCTGGAAATCGGCGGTTGTATTCTCGTGGGGATAGGGCGTATCGGGGATCGGCGCGCCGAGGAAAGCGCAAAGCGGCGCCCACCCCGCTCCCGGTTCAAAGATCAGAAGCCGATCGGCCGGGATTTCGGCGCGCACGGCTTCCGAGTTCCGCCGGTAGGCCTCCAAACAAACCTCGTCTTCGTCCCCGCGGCCGCCGAAGACGCGCCGGTTGATCATCGCTTCGCACATCTCCGCCCAGCCCGGCGGGCCGTCGACCCGGCCCAAGACAGCGGGTCGGATCGTGTCGCAAAAGCTCTTGAACCAGGCCTTTTCGGGGCGTTCGGAATGAATGAATTTCGCCTCGGGATACGCCGCGCCGAGCTCGCGCCAAACCGCCGAGCCGGGCCAATCCACGACCGCTTGAAACCCCTCGAAGACCGCGGGCCAGTCCGCCGGTTCGCCCCGCGCGGCGGCCGCCCAGTGCGGGATGTGTTCGGGATGCTCGAACACTTCCTTCATGTGGTAGCATTTCACAAAGCCAAGCTGCTCCAAGGCGCGCTTCAAACTGGACGTGCCTGTGCGGCCAAACCCAGTGCCGATGACTTTTATGGTCATACCGACCCTCCCTACGCAGAAGAGACTACCACACCGCCGCGCTTAAGCGACCTTCGCCGATCCCCAGCTGACAAATCCGGCGATCTTCGGCGCAGCGGGCAAATACATGGTCTCGAATCGATCGGCGGCGAACCCGTTTCGGCGCAGCATGTCGCCGACATCCCGCGTAATGTGGCAGCCCCCGGCGAGCCGCTTCCAAACCGGCTCGACCCGCCGCTGCCATTTCGCGACGCCGGGATCGGGCGACAGCCCGTGTTCGGAGAACAACACTTGCCCGCCCGGTTTCAGCACGCGGCGAAGCTCGGCGAAGGCGGCGTCCGGCTCCGGGATCGTGCACATCACAAACGTCAGAACGGCGGTGTCGATCGAGCCATCGTCAAGCGGCACGGCCTCGGCGCCGGTCTGCGCGAGCTCGATCGGGAACGACGCGCCCACCGCCGCGACGGTCCGTTTCGCGCGATTGATCATGCCAAGGGCGGGTTCGACGGCGAAGAGCCGCTCGACCTTGCCGGGGTCGTACATGGCGAAATTGGTGCCCGCGCCGCACCCGATTTCGAGCACGGCCCCAGCCGCATGGGGCACGACTTTTTCGCGCTGTTTCATAATGGGCTTGGATGCGCAGCCCGCCGAAACCAGCGCCGGTACGGCGTATCTGTCCCAAAGCCCCATGGTTCAGCGCCGGCTCGGATCGCCCAACCGCGCCCGGGTTGCGGCGTTAGCGGGGCGGGCGATCAAGGCGTCTTGGGTCATGTAGATGTCATAGGAGAGCCCGTCCGCCATCGGATTATAGACGCCCGAGCCATAGGCCGCGTCGCGAATGCCGAACGAGGTTCCATAGTCCTGCGCAAGGCGATGCACGTCGAGCCCTGGATTGTCGAACAGCGCAAAACCGTTGGTCTCGTTGGCGCGGCCGACGTCTTCGAACCGGCCATAGAACCGGTCGAGCTTATAGACGCTGTCATAGCCCAGCATGTTGGCGAGCGGCTTGAAGCGGATGACGCGGGCGTTGAGCTCCCACTCGTCGCCGAGGATCGTATATTCCGCCGTCTCCCCGCCGGGATAGACAAGGTCGGCGCGGAAGCGTTCGGGCTCGTCGAGTTGGGTGAAGGTGACGGTCGCCACCGGGCGCTAATAGGTGAGCCGGCGATACGTTTGGAGGTTCAGCCCGGCGAAGGCGATCACCCACGCCCGC
>CAYYNG010000258.1:0-3813 GCA_964472435.1 uncultured Hyphomonadaceae bacterium
AGGAGATCTCCCAAGTCCCCCCCCCCGCTCGCGCCCGCCCGGCCTTGCCACAACTCAACCCCCGCCGCCTCCAGAGCCGGCGCTCCGCCCACGGCCGTCGCCACGGCGACCGGGCCTTGGCCAAGGGTTCGGACAAGCTGCGACGTCGCCGGCAGCCGCGCCTGTGCGTCCGCCACGATCCGCAGCGGCTGTTTCCCGGGCGAAGGGTCGGTCCGCGCCGTCAGCCGCGGATCGTCGGCGAGCGCTGTTCCGATCCCTACCAGGATCGCATCATGGGCGGCGCGCATCCGGTGCACGCGCGCCCGGGCCTCGGGCCCTGTGATCCATTGGCTGTCGCCGGTCCTCGTTGCGATGCGGCCGTCCAACGACGTCGCAAGCTTCAGGGTGACCGTCGGCCGCCGCGCGCTCACTCCGTTCCTGCCTCGCCAGCGTCGAGGGCGTTCGATTCGATGAATTGCGCGAAGTCGCTTGGATCGCGAAAGTCTTTGTAAACGCTCGCATATCGAACGTAACCGACGGGATCGAGATCCTTCAAAGCCGTCATCACAAGCTCGCCAATGCGCGTGGACGGCACCTCGGTATCGCCCGCGCTCTCAAGGCGGCGGACGATGCCGGAGACCATCTGGTCGATCACTTCGGGGTCGATCGGCCGTTTCTGCAAGGCGATCTTCACCGACCGGGTCAACTTCTCGCGCTCGAACAAGCTTTTTCGGCCGTCCCGTTTAATGACCATGATCTCCCGCAGCTGCACCCGCTCGAAGGTGGTGAACCGCGCGCCGCAGGCGCCGCAGCTGCGCCGCCGCCGAACCGCCGAGCCGTCTTCGGCCGAGCGCGAATCCTTCACAGCGGTGTCGTCGGCCCCGCAGAACGGACAGCGCAAGGACTAGGCCTCCCAACCGGCGTAAATCGGGAACCGCGCAGTCAAGGCCTTCACCTCGGCCAGGATGCGGGCCTCGACCGCATCGCTGTCGCCCTGGGCGAGACCGTCGAGCACGGCGACGATCCAGTCGGCGATCTGCTCGAACTCGGCCTCGCGGAAGCCGCGGGTCGTGCCCGCCGGCGAGCCGACGCGGACGCCCGAGGTGACAAAGGGCTTTTCGGGATCGTTCGGGATCGCGTTCTTGTTGCAAGTGATGCCGGCGCGGTCGAGCGCCTTCTCGGCGGCCTTGCCGGTGACGCCTTTCGGCGTGAGATCCACCAACATCGCATGGCTGTCGGTGCCGCCTGAGACGATCTTCAGGCCATGGGAGAGAAGGCGATCGGACATCGCCTTCGCGTTCTTGACGATCTGCGCGGCGTAGTCGCGGAAGCCCGGCTCCAGCGCCTCGCCAAACGCGACCGCCTTCGCTGCGATGACGTGCATCAGCGGCCCCCCTTGCAGACCTGGAAAGACCGCGAAGTTGATCTTTTTGCCAAGCTCCTCGTCCCGGGTGAGGATCATGCCGCCACGGGGGCCTCGCAGTGTCTTGTGGGTCGTGGTCGTCGCGACATGTACGTGGTCGAGCGGGTTGGGATAAGCGCCGCCGGCGACGAGCCCGGAGAAGTGGCTCATGTCCGCCATCAAATAGGCGCCCACTTTGTCGGCGATCGCCCGCATCCGCTGGAAATCGACGAAGCGGAAATAGGCCGTCGCCCCGCCGATGATCAGTTTCGGCCGATGTTCGAGCGCCAATCGCTCCATCTCGTCATAGTCGATAAGGTGGGTCTCTGGGTCGACGCCGTAGCTCACCACCTCGAACCATTTACCCGACTGGTTCACCGGGCTGCCGTGGGTCAGGTGGCCGCCGGCCGCCAGGTCCATGCCCATGAACGTGTCGCCGGGTTCGAGAAGCGCGAAAAACACGGCCTGATTCGCGTTCGCCCCCGAATGGGGTTGGACATTCGCCCACGTCGCGCCGAAGAGCTGTTTCGCCCGCTCGATCGCCAAAACCTCCACCACATCGACATGCTCGCACCCCCCATAATAGCGCCGGCCGGGATAGCCTTCGGCGTATTTGTTGGTGAGGACCGATCCCTGGGCCTCCAGAACGGCCCGGGAGACGATGTTTTCCGACGCGATCAGTTCGATCTGATCGCGCTGGCGCGCCAGCTCGTCTGAAACGGCTTTGAAAACAGCGTCGTCGCGCGTCGCTAAATCTGTGTCGAACAAATCGCCCGCGGTCGGCGACGCTGCAGCGGTATCCGGCATGCGGTCATCCTCGGCTAGTGCTTTCGCACCCTCGAATTAGACCTCGCGCGCCCGCACGGCAACCGGCGCCGACACCTTGGGCGCTGCAATAAAATTCCACAATCCGGCGGTATGCTTGTGAATTTAATACTTGATTTCTTGGTCAAGATATAGAATGCGCTACGCCAATTAATGAGCTATACAAGAAGGATAGAATATGGCGGGTCAAAACGACGCTGACCGCGAAACGACGAATGAGATATTGGAGATGACGGCCGATGTCGTCTCTTCTTTTGTCTCAAATAATCCTGTCCACACCTCCGCACTGCCAGAGCTGATCAAGAGCGTCTACGAATCGCTAACTGAGTTATCTCAACCGAAGGAAGAAGAGGAGCCGCGCCCTGCGCCCGCGGTCCCGATTTCAAAATCGGTCACCGATGACCATATCATTTGTCTGGAGGACGGGCGACCGCTGAAGATGCTGAAGCGCTACCTGCGGACCCGGTACGACATGACGCCCGAAGAATACCGGACGCGGTGGAATCTGCCGCCAGACTATCCGATGGTCGCGCCGAACTACGCCGCTCGCCGCTCTCAGTTCGCCAAAGACATCGGCCTCGGCCGCCGCAAGAAAAACGGCTAGGCGACCGCGTCTAGGCCCAACTGTTTCCAGACGGCCAAGATCGCAGCCACGAGATCGTCCATCATCGCTTCGGTATGGAGCGGCCCCGGCGTGAAACGGAGCCGCTCCGTTCCTTTTGGAACCGTCGGATAGTTGATCGGCTGAACGTAGATGTCGAAATCGTGCAGAAGAACGTCGGACAGCGCTTGGCAACGCTCGGGGTCGGCGACCAAGAGCGGCACGATATGGGTGTCGCTCTCCATCAGCGGCAGGCCGGCGGCGCGGAACTTCGCCTTAAGCTTGGCCGCTTGGGCCTGGTGCGCGGCGCGCAGGCGGCGGCCATCGTCGGAGCGGAGTTTGCGAACGCTTGCGAGCGCGCCGGCGGCCAAAACGGGACAGGTCGACGTCGTGAAGATAAAGCCCGGCGCCATGGACCGGATCGCATCGATCACGGCCGTCTCGCCTGTGATATAGCCGCCCATCACCCCGAAGCCCTTGGCGAGCGTTCCCTCGATAATGTCGACGCGGCTCATCACGCCGTCGCGCTGGGCGATGCCCGCGCCCTCGTCGCCATAGAGCCCCACCGCGTGAACTTCGTCGAGATAAGTCAGCGCGTCGAACTCGTCGGCGAGGTCGCAGATCGCTTCGATCGGGCCGACATCGCCGTCCATGGAATAGACGCTTTCGAAGGCGATCACCTTCGGTCGGTCGGGATCGTCGTTCTCCATCAGGGCTCGCAAATGGCCGAGGTCGTTGTGCCGGAAGATCCTGCGGTCGGCGCCGGAGCGGCGGATCCCCTCGATCATCGAGGCGTGGTTTTTCTCATCCGAATAGATGATCAGCCCCGGAAGAATGCGGCCGAGGGTGGAGAGCGTCGCCTCGTTGGAGACATAGCCCGAGGTGAACAGAAGCGAGGCCGGCTTGTCATGGAGGTCGGCGAGCTCTTTCTCGAGTTCGACATGAAACCGGGTCGTGCCGGAGATGTTGCGCGTGCCGCCGGAGCCCGCGCCGAAGCTGTCGACGG
>CAYYNG010000259.1:0-3808 GCA_964472435.1 uncultured Hyphomonadaceae bacterium
CGAAGGCGGCCGCTTCCGCGGCGAGCAGCTGGTTGTGAGCTTGGCTGAGCGCGTTGAGCTCAAGCCGGTTGTCGGCG
This sequence comes from uncultured Hyphomonadaceae bacterium, assembly GCA_964472435.1. Lineage (GTDB taxonomy): Bacteria > Pseudomonadota > Alphaproteobacteria > Caulobacterales > Hyphomonadaceae > CAYYNG01. Next base: position 78 of record CAYYNG010000259.1, read on the forward strand.
TCGAAGCGAGCCGGAATATCGCCGACATTCGGAAGATCGAGGACAACGAAGTTTTCGATCTCGTTCTCGTTGATGGTCCCCATCGCCTCGACGATGGCGCCGACAACGAAGTTCACGTCCGTCTCGCCATTGAAATAGTCGTTCCCACCCGACGAGATAGTGGCGTAGTCATTGGCGCTCGCACGAAAGGTGCGGCGGAAAAAGAAGCGCTGGTCGCGGAAATGTTCCGCCTGGTCGGTCAGGACAAAGGGCGGCAGCAGCTCCAGCAAGGTCCCTTGCACGCGGCCGCCGAAGAACTCATTGAAATTGAGACCGTTATTCCCGGAGACCGCGCCGCCGTGGGCGAAATTATAGCCGGCGCGTCGGCCCGATGCGAAGGGTCCGATCAGGCCGGGATTGGTGCGCTGAAGCTCGCCTGCGATTTCAAGCGATAGAAGATCCGTCCACACAAGCCCGTTCGCAAACCGGCCCTCGAAATACTCGGCCCCCGCTTCAAGACCGAATGTCAGCGCGCGGACATTGCCGTTGTCGGACAAGCTGTCTCCGAAAGCGTAGGCCTCTTGCGCGGCCGCGGCGCCGGCGAGCCCGGCGGCCAAAGCCGCAGCCGTGGCGGTTTCGCGCCACAGGTGTCGAATGGATGGCATGGCGATCTCCCCTTCGCTCGCCGGGTCCCGACGCCGGCGTTTAGATGAGGATGACACACCCCCTGACGCGTGCAAGAGCTAAGGGTCATTCGCCTAATAAGTGTGATGAGAGGCTAGGCGACCGCTCGCTTGCGACGAGTTCCTGGCGCGGGCGGGGGCTCCGGCGGCCCGGCGAAACATTGGGCCATGGACATCCATTCCGACGCCGTCTCGCCGACCGTTTCGAGCGCGGTGTCGGCGATGTTTCGAACTTGGGTGACGACCTGGCAGAAATCCGCCGCATCGCCCGAAACCATGTTTTGCGGGTCGGGCCGGTTCCATTCCCAGGTCTCGCCGGAGGGCGCGGTCAGTTTGACATAGGGCGCGGGCGACGGCGCTTTCCGGCCGCGGGTCATATAGGTCCAGCCATAGGTGGAGACGCCGAGATGCGCGATGTTCTTGATCCGGTCAGCGTTGACCCGCTCCACCCCGAGATGATCGTAGACCTCCTGGCCGTGGGCCCACGTCTCCATGAGGCGGGCGGTGATCGAGGACCGCGCGCTCATATCCGGCCCCGCCCATTTCAGGCGCGCCTTCGGATCGGCGGCGGCGAACGTATCCGCCGTCTCGTCGACATTGGCGCGCCAGGCTTCAAGGAGCGGCCGGCCGCTGAGGCCGCCCAGGCTCTCATTCTCGAACCCGCGCATGCCGCCCTTATGGCCGCCCGCCTTCTTAAGGCGCTCTGCGAGCCCCACCTCATCTGTAATTTGATAGCCGGCCATCTGGTTCCAGAAATAGAGGTGCTGGAGCACCGCATTGATCGTCCAGTCTTTGAACTGGGTCGGCTCGTCGAACGCCGCCGGATCAATCGGCTCCAGAAGCGCATAGAGCGCTTCGCTTTCGGCGCGGAAGTCTTCGGCTTGTTGGATCATTGGCGCGCCCCGCTCATCTGTCGCCCCGTCGGCTTTCAACTATCACCTTGCGGCGCGAAATCGGGCAAGCCCGGCTTGCGCTCGCGAACTAGGGTCCAGACTCAATTCTTTTGTTGGAGTGAGCGGCCGAGTTCCGGTTCGTGGCCAGGCGCGGTCCCGCCGAAAAGGCGAGCCTCTTCAAGGGAACGCAACGCCGCCACGGGCCGGAAAACCGGTGCTCGGTGCGGCAAAAGAATTGAGTCTGGACCCTAGGCCGGCACTTCCTTTCCAGCCCAGTCGAACACTTTGCCGCTGTCTGCAGCAGTGAGACCGTCGATGACGTTGAGCAAATGCGCGGCGCTTTCGGCCGGCGTGAAGATCTGTTTGTCCGGCACGCTGGATTGGAAGGGTTCAGAGAGCGCGGTGTCCACCGTGCCGGGATGCAGGCCGACCGCAATGAAATCAGGGTTCCGCCGGGCTTGTTCGATCGCATAGTTGCGAATGAGCATGTTGAGCGCGGCTTTCGAGGCGCGGTAGGCGTGCCATCCGCCGATCCGATTGTCGGAGATCGAGCCGACGCGGGCCGACAGCGCGGCGAAGACGCCCCGCCCTTTCCTCGGCAAGTTCGGAATGAAGTGCTTCGCCGCCAGCGCGGGCCCGAACGTATTGATGCGGAACACGTCTTCGAACGCGGCCATGGATTGATGTTTGAAAGACTTCTCCGGCTGCAGGCGATCGCCGTCCGAGAGCAGCCCCGTTGCGACAATCACAAGGTCAGCTGGCCCGGCGGCCTCGGCGGCGGCCGCAACGCTCGCCTCGTCGGTCAAATCGATCGGGCCGCCGGGACCGGACCGGCTTAGCCGAACGATCGCGTCGAAACCGTCCGCCTGTTCAAGGCGATCGGCCAGCGCCGCGCCGATCCCGCCAGAGGCGCCGATGATGATCGCTTTCACTGCAACACTCCTCTTTGACGAGCGAGCTAACCTTCGCAAGCGCTGCGGCAATGCCTGCGGCCGCGTCCTTCCGCCCCGTCCGATCCTGCGCTAAGACCGCCGAAAAGCGCGGGTTCGGGGGTGACATATGGCGTAGACGGCAGGGGACGCGACCGAGGATCCGCTTCCGGCGGTTCGTTACTTCGCCGAACGACCGTCTCCGGAGTATGACGAGGTCGTCCTGCAAGCCGATTATTGCGCGCGTGCGACGCTGAGTTTTTGGCGGTTCCGCCAGCTCGGCGGCGGCCGGCGGCGGAGCGCCGCGCCGCTTGTCGTCGGGCAAACCGACGGCAAGGGCGTGCACTATGTGTCCGATCACCCTGCGGTGCGGATCTTCAATCTCTCGATCATCGCGCTGCTCGTGCTCTTCGAAAGCGCGGCCAACGCCTATTTCTTCGCCCAGCAAAGCGAGTTCGGCCTCTCCGGCGGGATCTTCCAGGCGGCGGCCGTGTCCCTCGCCAATGTCGCGACCAGCTATTTCATCATCGGTTTCTGGGGGCTTCGGCACATCACGGTGCCGATGACGGCGCGGCCATGGCTCAGCCGTGAGAACGTCATCAAAGTCTTCGCCGTGCTTGCGATCGTCGGGGGCGGCATGATGGCGCTACTCGTCAATCTGTCGGCGGCGCATTATCGCAACATCCTCGATCTCGCCGCAGGCGGTCACGCGCTGCCCGACGGATACACGACGAAGACGTTCTCTCCGTTTTTCGTCGACACCGATGTTTGCAACGTGATCCTTTCATCGGAGCTCGGCCAGACAATCGGCGCAGCGGCCACCAACGCGATGTGCCGCCCCTTCGCGCTTCACTCTCTTGACGCGATGGTGCTGTTCGCCCTCGGCCTCGCCATCTCCGCGATCGCAGCGTTCGAGGGCCGGCGGGCGGATTCCCCCTTTCCGGGGTTCTCGGACGCCGCACGGTCGCTCGAACGGGCGCGGCGGGACCTGCAGGACGCCCTCGAAGACTATTACGACTCCTATGACCAGGTGATCAGCGAGGCGCGCAAAGCCTATAAGGTCCACGATCAGGCGCTGTCGCTCGAGGAGGAGCTCGCCCTGCGCCGGATCCTTGACCATCGCGTCGACACCTACCGCTTTCTCTTGACCAGTGATCCGGATCTCTTGCGCGACGAGTTCGACGTGCCCGGCGAGGCGGTGGTCCGGGTCACCGGCCGGCCCACGACGCAGCGTCCGGGGCAGTCCC
>CAYYNG010000260.1:0-3797 GCA_964472435.1 uncultured Hyphomonadaceae bacterium
GGAAGGGGCCGTGGTCGGCGTCTCGATCGTGTCGGCCCTGCGCGACCCCGAGGTCTATTACGATCCCGACACCTTCAATATTCATCGGACCGACCACACACGCTGGCACCTGATTTTCGGCGCGGGGCCCCATCGCTGCGTCGGCGAAGCGCTCGCTCGCGCGGAAATGGAGGAGACCTTGGCGGTGATCGCGAAGCTCGCGCCGAAGACGACGCTAATCGGCGAGCCGCCCCGCCTCGCCCCGGGGGCGATCCGGCAAGTCGGGCCCATGCAGGTCGCGTTCGCCTAGCTGCACGGCGGTGACCGCCAGCGACCACGGCGCGATGGCGTAGACGCTCAAGGGATTGTCGCCGTCCTCCGGCGCAGAGTGCAGCGGAACCAGCCAATCGGGCGTCTCGCCGCGTTCCATTGCGGCCGCAAACCCTTCCGGCCAGTCTTGGGCGTAGCCTCGAACCACGGGGGTGTGCGGGCAATAAGCGACATAGGCCGCGCCGGCGGCGGACAGCTTCTCCCGCGCGTCATCGGGCGCAGCCCCGAACACATCGAGCGAAAAGCCAATGCCGCCCGGGTTTCGGTGATAGGGCGCCGCGAAGATCTGGTGATCGGTCGCCATCAGGATCCAGGAGCCGAGATCGAGGGAGGCGAAGACCGGCCCCGGCGGTTGGGCTTGAAGGGCGGCGAGCGCGGGCGCCTCCAGCGGCGACTGGCAATCGCTCGCATCATTGGCGGCGGCGGGGACGCCGCCCGCATTCGCGGCGGGCGCGGCGAGGACTTGGGCGCTCGTCCGCCACCCGATCGGCGTCAGCGCAAGACCGGCCGCCGCAACGCCGAGCATCAAACGCGGCCCGCGGACCGCCCACCAGCGCTGCAATTGACCGCCGAGCACCCAACCGGCCGGGGCGGCGGCGATGGCATGGGCGAACATGACGCCCCGTAACTGCCAGAACGAGACGGCGGCTGCCGCGCAAAACGCGGCGGCGATCGGCAGCCACCGCTCACGTCCCTCCATCGGCCCGCGCCAAACCAGCCAGGCCAAGGCGGAAAAGGCGGCGAGAAGATAGCCATACCGCCAAACGGCGCCCGCCGGCTCGTCCCGGAGGAATTGAAGCGGCCCGCGGGCCTCGCCGACGCGCTGGAGCCAATAGGTTTGGACATCGGGGCCAAGATCGCCATAGGGCGCTTCGAAACACCCGGGCGCGACCAAGCCGACGCAAAGAAGCGCAGCGCCGCCGGCCGCGACGCCGGCCCCGAACCGCGCCCCGTAAGACGGCAAGCGGCCCGAAAGGATCCCGAGCCCGCTGAGGAGCGCGCCGCCCGCGACCAACCCGGTGAAATGGGCCCAGCCGAAAGCGTCGCAGACGGCCCTATCGCCGAAGGGCCCGGGGGCGTCGAACAAGAGCACAGCGCATCCAGCGGCGGCCGCGGTTGCGCCGAAGACGACGAGGCGGCGCGCCTCGCGCTCGCCGCGCACGATCCACAAAAGGCCCATCGCCAAGATCAGCGCGCCGGCATGGGGCAGGCTTTCGGGTCCAATCGCCAGCATCGCGGCCACGGCGAGCCCCGCCCCAGCCGCCGAGCGCGCCGATCGCGCCGGCGACAGAAGCGCGGCGAGCCCTGCGAGCAGGATGACGATCTGCAAGCCATGGTGGTCGATGCGCCCGGGAAGAAACTGAACGTCGACCGCAGACACCCCGAAGCAGAAGATCGTCGCGCCGACGACCGTCGCCCCGCCGCCCAATCGATGCGCGATCAGCCCGGCCAAGGCGCAGGCCGCGGCGAACAGGACAAGCGGCCAGGCCGTCGCGACGACGAAACCCGCGTCTTCCGCGCCGAACACGGGGGTGAGCAGCCACGTCGCTCCGCCGATGAAAACATCGGGCAGCCGCGACCAATGCATGTCACCGCCCTCGGGCGTCAGAAACCGCGCTTGGTCGACATCGAACCAGCTGCGCCCCGCCAAAAGATCGCGAACCTGGACGAGGCGCATGCGGTCGTCATTGCCTGGCAACCGCCCGCCCAGCGACAGGGGCGCGCGGGCGGCGATCAGCGCAAAGGGAAAGAGCCAGACGGCGACGAGCGCGAACAGGGTTTGACGTCGGACCATGGGCGGGCGCTCCCCTCCGTGCGAATGCGCTGTTACGGCTTCTTAATCCCAGACGGCCTATAGCTTGGAACGGTTACCCAAAGGCTTCCCGCCCATGCAGACGCCCCTCCTCACCGCTTATCCGCAGGCCGAACCCGCAGGGCTTCGCATCGCGATTGTCTTGCCCTGCTATAATGAAGCGGCGACGATCGCGAAGGTGGTCGAGGATTTTCGCGCGGCGATCCCCGCCGCCGCTGTCTATGTCTACGACAACAACTCAACCGACGGCACCGCCGACATCGCCCGGCGCGCCGGCGCCGTCGTCCGTCGCGAAACCCGCCAAGGCAAAGGCAATGTGGTGCGGCGCATGTTCGCCGATGTCGAAGCCGACATTTACGTGATGGCCGACGGCGACGGCACCTATGACGCCTCGGCCGCCCCGGTTCTGGTCGAACTGCTCGTAAAAAACAGCGTCGATATGGTCGTCGGCACCCGCGCTGATGTGACCGAGGACGCCGGCCGCAGCGGCCACGCCTTCGGCAACCGCCTCTTCAACAGCCTCTATCAGCGGCTGTTCGGCCGGGACTTCACCGACATTTTTTCAGGGTACCGGGTGTTCTCCCGGCGGTTCGTGAAGAGCTTTCCCGCAGTCTCTTCGGGTTTCGAGATCGAGACCGAGATGTCGGTTCATGCGAGCCAGTTGGGTATTCCGACCTTGGAGCGGCCGACGCAATATGGCGTGCGCCCGCAGGACTCGCACTCGAAGCTCCGCACCTTCCGCGACGGTTTCCGCATTCTCGGCATGTTCATGATGCTGCTGAAGGAGACCCGCCCGGCGGCGTTCTTCGGCGGCGTCGGCGCAGGGCTCATCCTTGCGGCGATGGCGCTGTCGGCGCCCCTTCTGTCGACGTATCTTGAAACCGGCCTCGTGCCGCGGTTCCCGACCGCGATTTTGGCGACCGGCATGGTGGTGGTGGCCTCGGTCTCCGCCGTCTGCGGCCTTATATTGGACAGCCTCGCCCGCGCGCGGATCGAGCAAAAGCGGTCAGTGTTCCTGGCCTATCCCGCGCTGCAGCGGCCGTGATCGACACCGCCCGCCGGTTCATCCCCTTTGCGCTTGTCGGGGCGGCCGGGGCCGTCGTCGATATCGGGACGCTCCAGGCCCTGATCGGTCTCGGCGTTTCGCCGTTTGTCGCACGGGTCGTCTCGATCGCCCTCGCCATGGCCTGCACGTTTGCGCTGAACCGCCGGTTCACGTTCGAGCGCAGCGGCCGCTCAATCGCCGACGAGGGTGCGCGATACCTCGCCGTCGCGATCTCCGCGGCCGGCGTCAACTACGGTGTCTTCGCCGCGATCCTGCTGGCGGCCCCGGCGCTGTGGCCGCCGACCGCCGTTGTCTTCGCGGTGGCGGTGTCGATGATGGTCTCGTTCTTCGGCTACCGCTTTTTCGCATTCGCCAAGACGCGAGCCGCGAACGGCTAGCGCCTATTCCGCCGCGATCGCGGACTGCTGTTTGTCGAACGCCGCCCAAACGCCGTCCGAGCCGTGCCAATCGCCCTTGGTCGCGCCCTTCGAATACTCCGTCGCGCGCGCTTCGAAGAAGTTTGCGTGTTCGACGCCGTTCAGGATCTCTGTGAGCCAGGGCAGCGGATGCTCGGCGACGCCATAAACCGGCTGGAGCTTCAGGGGCCGCAACACCTGCCGCCACGGCCCC
>CAYYNG010000261.1:0-3795 GCA_964472435.1 uncultured Hyphomonadaceae bacterium
TTGAGGTCGCGCAGGCCCTCGTAGAAGCCGCGGCCGTCGCCGGGCTGCAGGGTGAAGAAGTAGACATAGTTGAGGGCCGCGATTTCGGCCTGCGGCGCGGCGGCGAGCGGGCCCGGCACGACCGGGATGAGCCGTTTGCCGGCCGCCTTCGCCTCCTCGAATTCGCTCTGGCAATTGCCGGAGGCCATCCAGTCATCTGTGAGGACGAACAGGAACGTCTCGCAGATGCGGATCATCTCGCTGATGCGGCTGCGCCAAGCTTCGGTGGGGGCGATGTCGGTGCGGTCGACTTGGGGGTCGTAGCCTTCGTCCTTCAAGAGGGCGATGATCTGCTGGGTGAAATCGCGGCTGTTCCAGGAGTAAGAGACGAAGATGTTTCCGCCCTGGACCGCCCCGTCGCCGCCGCCGCTTGCAAGCACCACACCCTCCCCCGAGGTCGCCTTTGGCCGATTTATAGCATCGGCGGACGGCGGCGCCACAGGATTTCCGGACTGTCGCCTCGGGGGGCGCGCCGTCGAGTGAACCCTTCCTTAAGCCTCGCGGCCTAGCCTTCGCTGAGAAAGTCGGAGGCTTCCGCCCATGCGTCTCGCCATCACCGCCCTCGCCGCCCTGGCGCTCGCCGCGCCGGCTCTCGCTCAGGACGAGGTCGCCGCGTCCGAGGGGCCGATATACGAGCCCGTGACCTATCGGTTCGGCGGCACCTACCGCATCGAAAAAGCCGCCGACGCGACCGCGTGCGCCACCCTTTGCGGCGGCGACCGCCATTGCCGCGCCTGGAGCTTTGTCGTTTTGGGCGGCGACCGGCGCTGCGAGCTGAAATCCACCGTCGGCCAGTCCCAGCTGGATCCCGCCGCCACGTCCGGCATCTCCCCGGCCCACGAAGCCATTTACGCAGCGACCCCCGTCGAAGTAGAGACGGTCGCCGCCGAACCCGAGCCGGAAGACGTCGTACCGACGGACGTGTTGATCGGCGCCGCGCCCGTCGTCCGGGTCGAAGGCGGCCAAAAGGTCCAACCCGTCGCCTGGACGCCGCCGGACGAGACCAAGGAAGACGCGCAGGTCCCGGCCGCGAGCACGCTAAAGGCGGCGGTGAACGTGCTCCGCGGCGCTTACGAATAAGCGTTACTCGCTGTCCCCGGCGTCGCCCGCGGAAACCGCGCCGCGCTGTTCGGCCTGGGCGCGCTGCGCCGCGTCGCTGGGCGCGGGCGGCGCCATGATCTCAGGCGCGTCTTGCTGCTGCAGATAGATCGTGCGGGACGGAAAGGCGAAACTCGTACCCGCCGCCTCGATGATCGCCATCACCGCATGGGCGAACTCCTCCTTGATGGCGAGCCATTCCGTCCAAGCGGTCGTTTTCGTGAAGCAGTAGATGAGAAAGTCGATCGAGCTCGCGTTGAAGCTGTCGACATGCACGAACAAGGTCGCCTCGGGGGGCTTGGCGAAGCGGTCGTCTTGCAAGAGCCAGGCTTCGATTTCGTCGCGGATGTATTTGAGCTGATCCACCGTGGTGCGGTATTCGACCCCCACCACCCATTTGATGCGCCGATGGGTCATCCGCGAGAAATTGGTCACAGCATTGTCGGAAAGGAACATGTTTGGGACGTAGACCGGGCTCTTGTCGAACCGCCGCACCCGGGTGGAGCGGAAATTGATCTTCTCGACGGTGCCCTCGACGACCCCGTCCACAAGGATCCACTCGCCCGGCCCGAAGCGCCGCTCGGTCAAGATCAAAATGCCGGCGATCAGATTCTTGAAGAGATCCTGCGCCGCAAGGCCGATGGCGATGCCGAAAACGCCAAGGCCGGCGATGATCGGCGCAACGGGGATGCCCCAGATCTCCGCGACCGCGCCGAAACCGAGGATGACGAGGAGGACCTGCAACGCCTTGATCATCCAGTCGACGATCGCCGGCGATAGGCGGGCGCGAACGCCGGCGAATAGAAACTCGAAGGCGCTGACGGCGCGCGAGAGCGACCAGAAGACGCTCAGCGCCACGCCGGACTGAACCACCTTGTCGGCGGCCGCCTGCGCCTCGCCATCGAGCCCGAGCTGCCGCGCGGCGATGTAGAGGCCGAGCAGGACGGGCACGATTTTGAGCGGGAAGGACACCGCTTTGACGAGCGCGTCGTCGATCTGCGACCCGGTGCCCGCCGCAGCGCGGGAAATCGCCCGCACCGCCGTCCGCGCGAACACACCGCGCAGGAGGATGGCAAGGGCGAGGACGCCCGTGGCGATGATGATCCGGCCATAGGTGAAGCCGAAGGCGCCTTCGTTCCAGATCGAGAGAAGATAGGTCCAGGCCCCGTTGGCCCAGGCGAGCAGTGCGTCCATGTCGAAAGCCCCTACACGGATCGTTCCTTGGTCGTCGTGAAGCGAATGCCGGGATTCCGTTCGGCCGCGTAGCCGGCATCCCAGGCGTCCTTGCCGAGGTAGACCGGCGCGCCATCGAGATCCGTTCCGGTCGCCGACTTGTTCTTGTCGAGGAACGCGTCCAGCGTTTTGGGATCGTCGCAGGCGAGCCAGCGGGCGACGTTGTAGGGCGCCGTTTCAAACGCCACCTCGAGACCGTATTCGGCCGCCACTCGCTCAGCCATCACGTCGATCTGCAGGGCGCCGACGGCGCCGACGATGAGGTCCGACCCGATGGCCGGGCGGAAAAGCTGGGTCACTCCCTCCTCGGCGAGGCTTTCCAGCGCCTTCTTGAGGTGTTTTTGCTTCATCGGGTCTTTGACCCGCGCCCGTCGGAGGATTTCGGGGGCGAAGTTCGGAATGCCGGCGAAGCGGATCTCGCCGTTTTCCGAAAGCGCGTCGCCGACCCGCAGCTGGCCATGGTTCGGCACCCCGATCACATCGCCTGCATAGGCGGTTTCGGCGATCTCCCGGTCCTGGGCGAGGAACATCAGCGGATTGTGGATGTGGATCTGTTTGCCGCCGGCGGTCATCAGGCGCATGCCCCGCTTGAATTCGCCGGAACAGAGGCGCAGGAACGCCACCCGGTCGCGGTGATTGGGGTCCATATTCGCCTGGATTTTGAAGACGAAGCCGGTCACCAGCTTGTCGTCGCGGCCGACCTCGATGGCGGCGCCCTTGCGCTCGGCGGCGACCGGCCGGGGCGCGGGGGCGAAATCGCCCAAAGCGGCCAAAAGTTCGTCGACGCCGAAATGCCGCAGGGCCGAGCCGAAGATCACGGGCGTCATGTGGCCCTCGAGAAAGGCCTCCACGTCGAAATCCGGCAGCGCTTCTGCGGCGAGCTCGCGGCCCTCGCTCAATTCCTCGAACACCGCTTCTTCCATCGCGGCGGCCACGGAGTTGCCGTCCATCCGCAGGCGCGCCGAGGCCCCCTCGCCGGTCGCCTCGCGATCGTAGACGATGAACTCGCCGGTGCGCAGGTCCGCCATGCCAGCGAAGCGCTGGCCGCTGGCCGCCGGCCAGTAAAGCGGGGCGGTGTCGAGCTGCAGCTTGTCGTGGATCTCGTCCAGGAGCTCGAACGGGTCGAGCGCCTCGCGGTCCATCTTGTTGATGAAGGTCAGGATCGGGATGTCCCGAAGGCGGCAAACCTCGAAGAGCTTCAGCGTTTGCGGCTCGATGCCTTTAGCGGCGTCAAGCACCATGACGGCGGCGTCCGCGGCGGTCAGCGTGCGGTAGGTGTCCTCGGAGAAGTCCTCGTGGCCGGGGGTGTCGAGGAGGTTGAACACCATGTCCCGGTGCTCGAAGGTCATGACCGAGGCCGACACGGAGATGCCGCGGTCGCGATCGATCGTCATCCAGTCCGACTGCGTGCGCCGCCGCTCGCCC
>CAYYNG010000262.1:0-3786 GCA_964472435.1 uncultured Hyphomonadaceae bacterium
ACAGCGAAACACCCCAGGCTTGGCTGAACGGGCCGAGGCCGGAACGGACCGGGGGACCGCCAAAGCCGGGCAGGCCGCCCGTCGCCGTCCGCGCGGCCGGATCCACGAAGATCATCGCCCGGCCGCCTCGGAGAATGAACTGATCGACAAGGTACGCCTGCGGCTCGGCCAACGGCTCGGCATGGGCGAGCAGGAGCACATCCAGGTCCTCGGGCAGTTCCGGGAAATCCGGCGTCAGCTCGACGATCCGATAGGTCTTCGCCATCTCTTGAAGCGCGAAATAGCCGCCCTCGCGCCCATCGCCCGCCATGCCCGGAAGGCTTGACACGACGCCGACGACCGCCGGATCGGGGTCGTCCAGTCGCGCAATCATTCGAATGAGGTCGTATTCCAAGCGGTCTTCGCGTTCTGGGGCCAGGAATGGAATAACGACCTGATCGTCGACCGCATTGCGCCCGATCAGGCCGAAATAGAGCGAGGAGACGCCATCGGCCTCGAGCGCCGTCACGCCCGCCGCCAAAGCTTCGTCTTCGGCCTCGGAAAAGGGTTCGGGATCGATTTCGCGAATGCGCAGCCGCCCGCCCGCCACGGCGTCATAGCTCGCCAAAAGCTCGCGCACGCGTTCCGCGTATCCCTGGATCGCGGGGTATTGCCGACCGGCGGCCTCGGCGTAGACCAGGGTCACGTCCACGGGTTCGACCAGGCCCTTGAGAACGTTCCGCGCCCCGTCGCTCAGCGTGAAAAGCCGGTTCTCCGTCACATCCAATCGCGCGCCAGCGAGCCGCGGCTGCGTAAACAAGGTCGCCAGCGCGAAAAGCGCAAAGACGAGCACCGAGGCGAGGGGGATGAAGAACCGGGTCACGCGCCGGCCATGCGGCCCCTGGCCGCCCAAAGCCCGCTCAGAACGGACCAAACGCCCGCGACGCTGACGAAATAGAGCACGGACCGCAATTCCAGCACCCCGCGCTGGGCCGCCTCGAAATGGGTGAGGAAGGAGAATCGCGCGACGCCGGCGGCCGCGTCCTCGCCCAAAACGCCGGCCACCGCCGCGAGAACGACGGGCCAGCCCGCAGCGGTGTGGAGGAAGGCGACGACGACGCCCAGGACGAACGCTGTCACCTGATTGCCACTCAGCGCCGACGCGGCGGCCCCGATCGCCACGTAACCGCCGGCCATCAAAAAACTCATGGCGTAGGCGAGGGCGATCGCCGAATTGTCGGCCGGGCCGAGATAATTCACCGTCGCCCACATCGGCAACGTGCAGGCGAGGGCGACGCCCGCCAAGGTCCAGCCCGCCAGCTGCTTGCCGAGCACCGCCCCCGCCATGCCGATCGGCAAGGAGAAGAGGAGCTCATCGGTGCCGTAGGCGCGCTCATCCGCCCAGAGCCGCATTGCGATCGCCGGCAGGAAAATCATGTAAAGCCAAGGGTGCCAGAGGAAGAAGGGCGAAAGGTCGGCGCGCGCGCTGTCGAAGAAGGCCGCCGTCTCCCAAGTGAACGCGCCAAGGGCGATGAGAAAGACAACGATGAAGACATACGCCATCGGGGTTCGGAAATAAGCGGCGAGCTCCCGCCGATAGACGGCGCGCCAGCCGCGGAACGGCGCCCCCCAAGACAAGAGCGCGGTCATGCAGCGGCGGCCTCCGCCTGGTCCGTCAGGGCCTGGAACGCGCCGGCGAGGCCGCCGGGATCACGCGCTGCAAGGCCGGCAGGCGTGTCGTCGGCGACGATCCGGCCCTGGTCGACGACCACCACCCGGGTGCACATCGCCGGCGCCTCTTCCAACGTGTGGGTGGAGATGAGAATGGCCTTGGTCTCCGCCATTCTTGCGATCAGGGCCCGAACCGCCCGTTTTTGATTGGGATCCAGCCCGTCCGTCGGTTCATCCAAGATCAGAACCGGCGGGTCGTGCAGGATCGCGGCGGCAAGGCCCACGCGCCGGCGATAGCCCTTGGAAAGGCCTGAAATCCGTTGGCGCCGAACAACCGTGAGCCGGGCGTCGGCCGTGGCGCGATCGACGGCGGCGGCGCGTTCACTGCGCGCAATCCCTCGGGCCGCCGCGATGAAGTCGAGAAATTCGCGAGGACTCATATGGTCGTAAAGCGGCGCGCCCTCCGGCAAGTATCCGAGCCGCCGCTGCGCTTCCAGGCGCTCAGTGATGATCGAGCGCCCATCGATTGAAACATCGCCTTCATCGGGCTCCAGGACACCGGCCGCAATGCGCATCGTGGTCGATTTGCCCGCGCCGTTCGGTCCCAGGACGCCCACCACCTCGCCCGCCGTCGCCGAAAGCGACAGCCCGTCGACGGCCTGTCTGGATCCAAATCGCTTTTTGAGTCCGCGGATTTCCAGCATGCGGCCCGACGCTCCAAACGCCCCGGTGATCGTCTATCGAGCTTGGCGGACGTTGACCAGACACATCACGGCGGTGGCGGGCCTGGTCGGCAACCTGAGGACTAGGGGGAGGGGTGTCGGGCGGCGGTGAATCAAACTCCCCGAGGGGCTGGGGGGCTGATGGGTTCGGAGGGCTTGATGTAGCCCGCCACCCGACGAGTGAAACAATCGCTTGAATGCAAGGCCTCGCCAAGTTCAAATTGCGGCGACACTGCGCTGAAATAAGGCGATTTCGCGACGTACCGTTTGGGGATCCACTGTCTGAGGGAGACGACGATTGGGTCAAATTCTAAGCTTTAAACCGCCGCGGAAGCCGAAGGTGGCGTTCCAGCGTCCGGAGCTAGATCGAATTCTAAACGTCTATAGCCGCCTCGTCGCCGCGGGGGAAGCCCGCGATTACGGGATCGGCATGCTCGAAGATCGCGCCGTGTTCGCCATCTACCGCCGGGCCGCCGAAGCGCCCACCTGGCGGATCGAGAAAATCCCGGCGCTGGCCCGCAAACAAGGCGAGTTCGCGGTGTTCGGCCTCGCCGGGCAGGTCTTGAAACGGGGCGAGGAGCTTCAGTCGGTTCTGCGCGTGTTCGAGAGCCGGCGCTTTCGGCTGGTTTAACCGCTTCACGGCTGATGGCCGCCGGCGAATCGCGACAGGCTGATTGAAACATAGGCTCTTCCCTCGGAGCGCCGCTTTGACCCAAATCTCCGTTATTTTGCCTGCCTTCGGGGCGATGCCGGACCTCGAATCCACCGTCGCCTCCGTGGTGCGGCAGGTTCCCGCGGCCGACGAGGTGATCGTCTCCCACAGCGGCCCCAACGACCCGACCGACCGGCTGGCGGAAGCGTCGCCCACTGTTCGCGTGGTTCATTCTCCGGAACGTCGGCTGCCGGGCGCCGCGCGGAACGCCGGCGCGGCCGTCGCCACCAGCCCCTGGCTCGCCTTTCTCGATGGCGACATGCACGCCGAACCAGGCTGGCTCTCGGCCTATCGGGCGGTCGCCGACATGCGGGGCGATCGGAGCGACGTGGTCTTGGGCTCGATCGCCCGCGCGCCGAATGAGACCTATCTCGGCGTCTGCATGTGGTTCATCGAAAGCGGCTCGTCCCACCCTTATCGACCGCCGGCGCCTCGAACGACAGGCCCTGGCGCGACCTTTCTGATCTCAAAGGCGGCCTTCGAAGCGGTCGGCGGATTTCGCGAGGACTGGCTGATCGGTGAAGACGCCGACTTTTTTCACCGCGTTCGGCACGCCGGCCACGCGATTTTGTTCCACCCCTCCGCGGCGGCGGCGCACCCGTTCGCCGGCCCAGCGCGACAGTACATGCGGCGGCTCTTCGCGCTCGGACGGGCGGGAGCCCGGGTGCGGCGGGGCGGCTCGGAGCCGGGGCCGGCGGCCGG
>CAYYNG010000263.1:0-3775 GCA_964472435.1 uncultured Hyphomonadaceae bacterium
AAGGGTACTTTTCGAAGGGGTCGACGATATCGACGTCGGTTTTTTCCTCGCCGGCGAACGATCCGATGTCTGGGCGACGTTCGCCGAACAGGGGCAGGCCGTCTTGCCGGACGCTGTGGAGTTGACGATCCGTTTTCGCAGCGGCGCCGAGTTGCGCCATCTGATCTTGACCGGGGGGCGTTTGTGAACGGCGCGTCAACAAAGGGCGAGGACGGCGCGGCGCTGGTGACCGTCCTCTTGATCATCGCCGTCATGTCGGCCGTCGCCGTCAGCGTGACCGACACGATCAACCGGGCCACGCTGCGCGCCCGCGCGAGCGACGAGCGCGCCCGTGTTGCGTGGTACCTTGCCGGCGCGGAAGAGCTCGGACGCGTCGGGCTCGTCACCCTGCAGCGCCAAACCGGCGGACGGCTCAACACAGACACCCCCAACCTCAACCAACCGACGACCTTTCCAATCGAGGGCGGTATTCTGACAGCGACCCTTTCCGACGCCAGCAACTGCTTGAACCTGAACGGGCTCCTTCCGTTCGCTGGCGGCGGCGACGCACGGGTGGATCCGGACCGGCTGCGGGAGGTGGAGATCGTTCTGGAGGCTGCGGGCTTGCCCCAGAACGACGCCGAAGCGATCGCGGCGACAATCGCCGACTGGATCGATCCCGATAATACGCCGCGCCGGGCCGGCGCGGAGGACGCCTACTATGCCAGCCTTCGGCCGTCGTATCGAACGGCTGGGAGGCACCTCGCCGATTTGTCGGAATTGCGCGCGATTCGCGGGTTTGAGGATCCCGCCCTTTTGGACGCGCTGGAGCCGGTGCTCTGCGTGCGTCCGACGGCCGATCCAGCGGTCCTCAACCTCAATACGCTCCGGATCGAGGAAGCGCCGCTGATTGTGATGGCCATGGATGGACAGATCGACATCACCGAGGCGCAGAACCTGATCGCGGAGCGGCCGCGCGGCGGTTGGGCCGATGTTGAAGAATTCTTGGAGATCGGCATCGTCGCCCAGATCGCTCCGGAGCGCCGGAAGGACTTTCTCCTCGCGACCGAGAGCAGCCACCTGCGCCTTCAGGGCGAGGTGGTGTATCGGGATGGAGCGCGGCCGTTCTCTGTGCTTTACGCCTATGGCGCAAGCGGCTCGGTCGAGGTCGCCGAGCGGACGTATGGTGAATTCTGATGGCGCGGCGCCTCTTCGCACTTCTTCCTGAGGATTTGGCCGAGCCGATCCTATTCGCCGCGCCGGGCGGGGGCGGCTGGCGGTTTGCTGAAGCGGGCGATATTCGGATCGAAAAACGGGACGAGGTCACTGTGTTCGCGCCCGGCCCGTCGATCTCCCTTTTCGAGGTCGCTCTGCCGGCGCGCAATGAGGCCGAAGCGCGCCGCGCTGCGCCCTACGCCGTGGAAGACGAATTGGCGCAGCCCGTCGATATGATCCACGCCGCGCTGGGGCCGCGGTCGCAAACCCCAGGCGCGCCGCGACGCATCGCCGTGACCTCGCGAGCGCTTATGGCGGATTGGCTGGAGCGGCTCTCCGAAGCCGGGTGCGCGAACGCAGCACTTGTTCCTGAACAAGCGCTGCCGCCGCCGGACGAGCCGATCCTTGTGGATCTCGGCGACCGGATCGTCGCGTCTTTCGGAGATCGGCGCTTTGCGATCGACGCCGGCCTTCCACTGGATGTGCACGCGGCGCTCCTCGGCGAGTTGCCGGAGGAGATCGAGATCCACGGGTCCGCGCTCGCCCGACGCCTTAGCCGATCCGCCGCAGCGGAGGCCCCGGAAGGCCGCGAGGCGTGGCTAACGGTTCTGATTGGTTGGTTTGAAACGGCGGACAACGTCCCGAACCTCAGACAGGGGGCCTTCGCCGCGGCGCGGCGTTTTGATGCGTCCGGTTTGCGTCCCTGGCGGGCGAGCGCGGTCTTGGCGGGCGGGGTCGCGGCCGCCGCCGCCGCTGCAGCCATGGTAGAGACGCGCGCGCTCGACGAGGTGTCGCGCGGCCTCGAAAGCCAGGCCCTTTCGCTCTATCGCAGCTTCGCGCCCGAGGATCAGAATATCAGCGCCGCGCAGGCGGCGGCGACCATGCGCCGGACGGGCCGAGACATGGCGGCCTCTCGCCTTGATTTCGTCACCGCTACGGCTGCGCTTTACGCCGCAACGGCCGAGGTGGAGGGCGCGGAAATCCGCAGTCTTCGGCTTGATGCCGATACGGCGCGGCTCGTCGCCAATATGGCCTATGGCGACTACGGAGACGACGCTCGGCTGAAGGACGCGCTTGAGACGGCGGGCCTTGCGGCGGCGATCGGCGATTCCCGCCAGGCCGAGGGCCGTGTTTTGGGTGATGTGATCTTGGAGCCGGGCCGATGATGGACTGGTGGCGTTCGCGGGAGCCGAGGGAGCAGCTTCTCCTGGCCGCGGCCGGGCTGGTTGCGGTGGTCGTGGCGCTTGTGCAGGGCGTCTGGGCTCCGGTCGCCTCGGCGCGTGAGGAGGCGGGCGGCCGGCGCGAGCGCGCGTCCCGCGATTTGGCGACGATCCAGCAAGGGGTGGCCGTTATGTCGGGGCCCGACAGCGGGTCCCAGTCGGCGCCGCCAAATCCTGAAACGTTCCGCGCCGCCGTCGTCGCCTCGGCGCGCGAGCGCGGATTGTCGATCAACCGGCTTCAAACCGGGCCCGGCGGCGAGGTGAGCGTCTCCATGGACGACGCCGACCCGCGAGTTTTGTTCTCCTGGTTGGCGGAAACGCGCACCTTGCCGGGGGGCGAGGTGATCAGTGCCGCCATCAACAATCGCGGCGGCGGCTCCGTTCGCGCCGTCGTCGAGTTCCAGGGCGGACGCCGGCGATGAACCGCCTTCTGCTCGTGCTCGTGTTCGCCGCCACGCTTCTGGTGTCGTTGATCTGGATGACGCCGCTCGGCTTCGCCTTGGACCGCTCGAACCTCAACCGGTCCGGGCTCAGCTGGAACGAGGCGCAAGGCACGGTGTGGAATGGCCGGATTCTGGGCGTAAGCTTCGGCCGCCAGGTCTTGGGCGATGTCCGCCTGAAGCTGCGGCCGCTCAGCCTTCTCGGCGGCGCTCTGAGCTATAATATTGAATTCGCCGGACCGGCCGGCCAGGCCGCGGGCCAGGTGGCGGCGACGCGCGACCGGGCGATGGTGGTCAGGGACCTCCGGCTCGCCGCCGACATCGCCGCCCTTGAAGGCTTGTCGACGGACATCCGACAAATCGGGGGCGAGGTGCGGGTGCGTTTGGCGGAGTTGCGCTTCGCCGGGGGGCGGTGCCAGGTGGCCCGCGGCACGCTGACCACCGATGCGCTGACCAAAGCGGGTCTCGCCTATGGCCGAGATTTCGGCGATTTCGCCGGCGAGTTCGGGTGCGAGGGCGGGATGGTGCTGTTGCCGATGCGGGGCGAGTCGGGCAACGGCGACGTGGTGACGGCCGAGTTGCGCGCCGGCGCCGCAGAGGTCTCGAGCTTGACCGCCGATGTCGCCACCGGGGATCAAGACCTTGGTCTGGCGCTCGGCCTGCTCGGTTTCGGGTATGAGGACGGCCGATACGTTTATCGGCGCGAACTGGAATTGGGGAGACGTCCTTGAGAACGTTGAGCGTACTGGCGGCCGCCTTCGCGGCGGTTGTGACGGCGGGATGCGTGTCGCAGCAGACCGCGCCGGCGGCGGAACCGGCGCCAGCCACCGTTCAACCCGGGCCCAGCGCTCGGCAATCCGCGCTCGACTTGGTGCCGACCGGCGGGCTTCCGGCCCAGGCCCTGCCGGGCGGGGATTGCGG
>CAYYNG010000264.1:0-3746 GCA_964472435.1 uncultured Hyphomonadaceae bacterium
CCTGCAGCGTCAAAGCCCACATCTCGCACCCGAAAGAGGCCAGGAGCATGAGAGACACCGTTATCTGCGCGCCCAAGCGCACGCCCGTCGGCCGGTTCGGCGGGGCGTATAGGGATGTGCCGGTTCAAGAGCTTGGCGCGACGGTCGTCCGCGGGATCATGGCGGAGACGGGGCTCGCGCCGGACGCGGTGGAAGATGTGATCTTCGCCAATTGCTACCCCTCGATGGACGCGCCCGCCATCGGCCGGGTGGTGGCGCTGGACGCGGGCCTTCCCATCGAGACAACGGGCCTCCAGATCGACCGGCGCTGCGGCTCCGGCCTCCAAGCGGTGATCTACGCCGTCGCCCAGGTGCAGACCGGCGGATCGGATCTCGTCATCGCCGGCGGGGCGGAGTCCATGAGCCGCGCGCCCTTCTACACGACCGGGGCCCGCTATGGCATCAAGGGCGATGGGCTCAAATTCGACGACGCGCTCGCGCGCGGCCGCGTCACCGCCGGCGGGGTGAACCACCCCGTGCCGGGGGGCATGCTGGAGACCGCGGAGAACCTTCGCCGCGACCACCAGATCCCCCGCGACGCCCAAGACGAACTCGCCCTCCGCTCCCACCGGCGCGCAGCGGCCGCCCAGGACGCGGGCAAGTTCGCCAAGGAGATCGCGCCGGTCACAGTCAAGCACCGCAAGGGCGATACGCTGGTCGAAGCCGACGAGCACATCCGGCCCGACACGACCCTCGAAAGCCTAGCCGCCCTCAAGCCGATCCGTGCGCACATCGACGACCAATCGACGGTCACCGCGGGCAATGCGTCGGGCCAGAACGACGGCGCGGCGGCCTGTATCGTCTGCACGGCCGAGGCCGCCGAACGGCACGGCCTTACGCCCCTGGCGCGGCTAAAGTCCTGGAGCCTCGCCGGCGTCGGCCCAGACGTTATGGGAATCGGCCCGGTCGCCTCGTCGGCCAAGGCGCTGGAGCGCGCCGGCCTCGGCCTTGCAGATATGGACCTCATCGAGCTCAACGAGGCCTTCGCCGCCCAAGTCCTCGCCTGCACCAAAGCCATGGGCCTTGGCGACGCCGATTGGGATCGGATCAACGTGAACGGCTCCGGCGTTTCGCTCGGCCACCCGGTCGGCGCTACGGGCGCGCGGATCTTGGCGACCCTGCTTCACGAGATGGACCGGCGCGAGGCCCGCTATGGGCTCGAGACCATGTGCATCGGCGGCGGCCAGGGCCTGGCGGCGGTATTCGAGCGTGCGGGTTAGCGATGCGTTTTCGCGACTATGTTTCGATCGCGGCCCTTTTCCTCGCCGTCGCAGCCTTGTCGGTAGCCATCGTCGCCGGCGCGGACTGGGTGGCGGGCCGGTACTTTGACGCGTCCATGCTTCCCGATTGGATGGACCACGTGGGCGCGGTCTTCTCCGGGCTCGCTTTGGTTGCCTTGATCTATAGCCTTTCTTTACAGAACGTTATTGTGAAGTCCGAGATCAACACGTCTGTCGGTGCGCGCCAGATCGATGTAGATCGCGTGCTCATCGAGTACCCGCACCTTCGCCCCTTTTTCCTTGAGGGGAGAAACCTGCAGTCCGATGAGGAGCACTATCAGCAGGTCGCCGCCGCCGCCGTTTTGTTCGCGAACTTCTTCGACACCTACCTTCTCGATCGCGGCGATGCCGAACAACTCTATGGTGATGCGGAGTGGAACGCTTACGTGACGGACCATCTTCGCGGTTCACCGGTGATGCGGCGGGTTATCTCTGAGCGGAAGGCCTGGTTCAGTCAGGCGCTTGTAGACGCCTCCCGGACAATCGATCCGGAGCTTGATACGTCCCATCCAACAGGATGAACGCGGCTCGAGACTTGATGCCGGCGCCCCGGGCCGCTGGTATATAGGAAGCCTGTCGTCATGGAGGAGGGAATGCGCCCTGGAGTCCATCTCCTATCTGTGGGTCTCGCTGGCGTTCTTGCAATCGCGCCCGCCTCGGCCCAGTGGGACGTCGAGTTCCACGAGGATCGCCGGCATCACGTCTCATTGGTGGTCGCCGGCACCAGTATCCCGACCGAGGACGAGACCGCCTTCACCCTGGGCGGCGACTATGAATACCGGGTCAACCGTTTGATCGGCCTTGGGTTCGTCGCCGAACACGCGTTCGAAGATGTGGGCGCGACCACGCTGCTCGCGGTGGCTGACATCCATGTCTGGCGCGGTCTGGCCATCCAGGCGGGACCCGGGATCGAGATCATCGACGGCGACGCCGTAGCGGCGGGCCGCATCGGCGCGCTTTACGAATTCGAGCTTGGCGGCGGGGCGACCCTCGCGCCGCAGCTGCACTACGATATCTCCGAAGAGGACGGCGTTGTCTTCGGCGTGGCGTTCGGCCGGGCGTTTTGATCCATGACGGTCGCGGCGACGTGATTTCAAGCGCGGTCGTCAGGTCCCATATGAAGAGGGCGGAGGAGCCGGCCATGCGTCGATCGAGCGTTTTCAAGACTGCGCACGCCATTTTCGGGGCCGCCGCCCTCGCCGCCTGCGCGAGCGGTCCGTCGATCATCTCCCCAGAGGAGGTTCAGAACGCCGCCGATCGGCAATGGACCCGTCTCGTCGACCGCGGGACCTTGTCCGCCGATCCGGTCGAGATCGCCCAGGTCGAGCGGGTCGCGGACCGCATTCTGAGAGCGGCCGGGGAAAGCCCTGAAGAGTGGCGGGTCGCCGTGTTCGATGAAGACACGGTCTATAACGCCTTCGCATTGCCGAACCGATCGATCGCCATTTTTACAGGGCTGCTCGACATTGCGGAGACAGACGACCAGCTCGCTGCGATCATCGGACACGAGGTCGCCCATGTACGGCTGAAGCACGCCCAAGCGCGCGTCAATCGCGAGTTCGCGCCGCGAATCTTGATCGGCGTCGCCGAACTGCCTGGCGATGTGATCGATATCGGGCCGGTGAAAACCGTCGGCGCCATCGCCGGGGCCGGCGTCGCGGCCGGCACGGTGTTTCCATTCAGCCGCCAAGAAGAGCTGCAGGCCGATCGGGTCGGGTTCGAATACCTGGTCGCGGCCGGCTATGATCCTGCCGCCGCGGCCGAGCTATGGCGCGTCATCGCAGAGGCTCGCGAGGGCATGGCGGCGGCGCCTGAGTTCCTTTCAACCCATCCCAGCGATGAAAGACGGATCCGGAGGCTCGATGCCGCGGCGGAGGACCTCGCCGAAGACCCGGACACATAATCGGCAATGGAGCGCGCCGCAGTTGTCGCGGGGCTGACCGGGGCGCTAGTAAAGCCGTTGGCCCGATTTCGGCGGTACGCTCCGTGACCTCATTTCTGTCCTCCACCGCACGACCCATTCTGAGCCGCATCCCGACGGCGCTCTTTCCCATCGCGCTCGGTCTCGCGGGTTCGGGGGCCGCGGCGCGGGCGGCGGCGAGCCATTTCGGCATCGGGCCAGGGGTGGCCCTCGGGCTCTTGTTGCTGACATTGGCCGCCGTGCTGCTGGTCGCGGATATCATTCTCTACCTCGCCAAATTGCTCGGCGCCTGGTCGGCGGCGACGGCGGATTTCGGCGAGGCGACCCGGGCGAACCTCGTCGCGCCCGCCTTCATGGCGGCGATGGTGATCTCGACCCAGCTGGGCGGCGAGGGCGCGGTCGGCCGCTGGTTATGGCTCGGGGCGGCGCTCGGGCATCTTTTCCTCCTTATGCGTTTCTTCGGGCGCTGGCTCGTCCGCGACTTCGCGCCGGAATCGCTCAATCCG
>CAYYNG010000265.1:0-3737 GCA_964472435.1 uncultured Hyphomonadaceae bacterium
CCACCTCGATCAGGAGGTACTCGCCGAGTTCGACAAAGCCGAAGCCCTTTTTGTGCGCCTCCTCGCCCGTGGTGCGGCTCGTTGAGATGGTGAGCGTGCCGCCGCCCTTCCCTTTCTTCGGGTCGAGCATGGCGTCGCGGGCATTGGTGGCGAGGTTGAGGATAGAGGTTTCGAGTTGGTGGGGGTCGACCTTCACCTTCGGCAAGTCGCGGCCATGGCGGACTTCGAGCTTGATCCGCTCGTCGAGGAGGTGGTCGAGCAGGCGCCGGGTCTCGGCCAGCACGTCCGTGATGTCCACGATCTCGCGCTTGAAGGTCTGCTTGCGCGAATAGGCGAGCAGGCTCTGGACCAGCTCCGAGGCGCGGATGGCGTGCTCGTTGATCAGCCGGAGCTCTTCGTAAGACGGGTCGCCCACCGGGTGGCGGGTCATCAGCTTGCCGGCGTTCAGAATGATCACCGTCAGAACATTGTTGAAATCGTGGGCGAGGCCGCCGGCGAGCTGGCCGATCGCCTGCATTTTCTCGCCCTGGGCGAGGCGCAGCTCGAGCTGCTTCTGCTCGGTGATGTCGATCACATAGGCGACGGACGGACGCCCCTGGCCGTCGAGGGTGACGAAGACGTTCACGGTTTTCGGCTCTTCGCCGACAAGCGTCAGGCTGACGGGCTTGTCGATCGCATCCAAGAGTTCGGTCTTCAGCTGTTCCTCGCCGTCTTCGGCGACGAAGAGATCGGCGAACCGAACACCGGGGGCGGCGCGGCCCTCGGCCATGGTCATCAGCTCGCGGTTGGCGTCCATGATCACCGCGCGCTCGACCGAGTCGCCTTCGAGGCGCACGGCGCCGAACGGCGCATCGTCGAACATCGGGTCGCCGTCGGGCCGCGGGGGGCGGCTCGCCGATTGGGCCGTCATCCGCTCCTGGCTGGTGAACAGCGCTTGCTGGTTCGATATCACGATCGTGCGACCGGCGGCGTCGACCCCGCGGCCGTGCCAGGTGGTGATGGTCTGGACCGGCACCTCCACCCCGTCGCGGGCGCGCAGCATGATGTCGGCCCGGCCCGGCGCGCCGCTTTTCCGGTCGCGGCGCAGGAGCTTCACGAATTCCGGGCGCATGATGTCGTCGATGCGGATCTTCGCTTGGGTCTCGGGCAGGCCCAAGAGCTCCCGCAGCCAGCTATTGGCATAAGTGATCGTGCCGTCGGGCTTTGCGGCGAAGAAGCCCATGGGGGCGTCCTCGACATAGAGAGATTTCATATCCGCCGCGCCGGTCGCCTCCTGGCTGCCGGCGATGCGGCGGAGCCGCCAGAGCACCCGCCCCCGAGGCAGGGGCGAGACGCCGATCTCGTATTGCGCGGGCAGCGCGTCGGGGCCCAGCGTGATCGGGGGCAGAACCTCGCGGCGCGCCTCGCCGGCCTTGGCCGCCCGCGAGAGCCGATAGATCGGTGCGGCGAGGCCCGGGCTCGCGCCGAACATCCGGTCGACGGTGACCGGGCCGCTCGACGTATCGCCCAGCCCGCCGAGAGAGAGCTCGGTCAGTTCGGCGTAGGGCGTATTGGCGGCGATCGGGGCGCCGCTGCGCTCGGCCACCAGCACCGCTTCGTCGAGGGCGTTGATCCATCCGAATTTCGGGGTCGCCTCGGCGATCGCCGCGGCCGCAGCGCCGCGCTCCGGAAAGAGGCCGAGGCGTCGGCCCGCCCCGCGCGCGAGCCAAAGAATGCCGACCATCGCGCCCCCGCCCATCGCGATCAGCGTCAGGGGCGCCGTCACGCCGCCGGCGCCGGGCCACGCGATGGCGACCGTGGCCGCGGCGATGGAGATGAGCAGCAGCGTCCAAAAGGCGGGCTGCATGAAATCGACCGATCGTTTAGGGGTCGCGCTCTCCTCAGCAACCGGCTTGGGCGCGCCGCCCTCCGCCGCCTGGGTCAGCTCCAAGGGTTCCATGCCGTCACTCTCCCGCCGGTCGGCGACGTGTGTGCGCCGATTCGGATTAAAACACGCCGCGGCGGGGCCCGCGATTCCGCAGACGCCGCCGCATCATCTTTCTTTCAGTCGAAGGTTAACGAAACCGAAAAAACGATTAAGAGTCGCACCAAAATCAACGGAACAAAAACAAGGGCATGCCATGAAAACCTCGTCCAGCGTCCTCGCCGCGCTCCTCCTCGCCGCCGCCTGCGGCCAATCGCCGGCTCCTCCGGCGGAGACGCCCCCGCCGGCCGCCGAGACCGTGGATCCTGCAGCCCTCACGGCAGAACTCGTGGCCTATCTAAACGATGTTTTCGACGCGCAAGTGGCGCGCAATCCGCAATTCCAAACCTTTCTCGGCATCAAGACCGATTACGATAAGTGGAACGACGTCTCCCAGGCTGCTCAGCTCGAAACCATCACCTTGATGCGAGACGCCGTCTCCGACATGAAGGCCCGGTTCGACTATGACGGCCTTACGCCCGAGGGCCAGCTCTCCTATCGCCTCTTTGAGACCCAGTTGGCGCAGGACGAGCTCGCCTATGCTTGGCGCAATCACTGGTACGCGTTTCATCATTTCCGCGCCCCGCATTCCAGCATGCCGGCCTTTCTGATCAACCAGCACAAGGTCACGAGCCTCGAGGACGCCGACGCCTATCTGGCGCGGCTCTCAGGCGTGCCCGCATATTTCGCGCAGAACATGGACAATGCCCGCCTCAGCGGGGAGATGGGCGTGCGGCCGCCGAAATTCTCCTACGACGCCATGCTGGAGAGCATCGACAATCTGCTCGCCGGCTATCCGTTTGAGGACGTCGACACGCCGACGCCGATTTTGAAGGATTTCCGCGCCAAGGTGGCGGGTCTCGAGAGCGCGGGGGAGATCGACGCCGAGAAGGCGGCGGACCTGCTCGCGGCGGCCGAAACGGCGCTCACCGACGAGGTTGGCCCGGCCTATCGAGAGCTGCGCGCGTTTCTCGCCGAGCAGCGCGAGGCCGCCGACGAGGACGACGGGGCCTGGTCGCTGCCCGATGGCGCGGACTATTACGCCGCGCGCCTTAGAATGATGACCACCACCGACATGACCGCCGAGGAGATCCACGATCTCGGCCTCGCCGAAATGGATCGGATTCACGGCGAGATGCGAGCGATCATGGCGGATGTCGGCTATGACGGCACGCTTCAGGAATTCTTCGAATTTCTCCGCACGGACCCCCAATTTTATTATCCGAACACGGACGAGGGGCGCGACGCTTACCTTGCCGAGGCGACGGCGTTGATCGACGCCATGCGGGACGCCCTCCCCTCGGCGTTCAACACCTTCCCCGAAGCGGATGTGATCGTAAAGCGGGTCGAGCCCTTCCGGGAACAAGCGGCCGGCAAGGCCTTCTATCAGAGCCCGGCGCTCGATGGTTCGCGGCCGGGCATCTATTACGCGAACCTCTACCGGATGGACGCCATGCCGACCTATCAGATGGCGGCGCTCGCCTATCATGAAGGCATTCCCGGCCACCACATGCAGCGGGCGATCAGCCAGGAGCTGACCGGCATCCCCGAGTTTCGCAAATATCTCAGCGCGACCGCCTACACCGAAGGCTGGGGGCTCTACACCGAATACCTCCCAAAGGAGATGGGGTTCTATGACGATCCCTATTCGGATTTCGGCCGCCTCGCCATGGAGCTCTGGCGCGCCGCGCGGCTGGTGGTCGACACCGGCCTTCACGACAAGCAGTGGACCCGCGAGGAGGCGGTCCAATACCTCGTTGAGAACACGCCCAAC
>CAYYNG010000266.1:0-3728 GCA_964472435.1 uncultured Hyphomonadaceae bacterium
GGACGGCCCGCTTTTGGGGCCACAGTCCGCGTTCGACGAGCAAGTTCTGATCCAGGTCGCGGGCCCGACCGCCGGGCTCGGCACGGCCTTCGCCGTCAATCGCCAAGGCGACTGGCTAACGGCCCGCCATGTGGTGGAAGGCTGCGAGTCCGTCGGCTTGCTTGTGGGCGGCGGAGCCTACGTGCCTGCTTCCGGGGGCGCGATCGATCCCGACTTCGACCGCGCGGTCATTTCGACGGGTAGATCGCCCAATCCGGTGCGCCTCGATCTCGAAACCCCGCTGCGGATCGGACAAGCCGGCTACCATGTCGGATACCCTCAAGGCCGGCCGGGCGAGGCGACGGCCCGGCTGCTCGCGCGGTCGAATCTTGTGACCCGGGGCGCCCGCAAGGGCCGGGAGCCCGTTCTGGCATGGGCCGAGGTCGGTCGGACCCGAGGGCTCGATGGATCGCTTGGCGGCATGAGCGGCGGTCCCGTCTATGACGCCCAAGGCCGGGTGCGCGGTGTCGTCGTGGCCGAGAGCCCTCGCCGCGGCCGTATCTATACGACGGCGCCAAGTTCGGTCTCCACGTTCCTGGCCGGAAACGGCATCGAGCCTGAAGCCGGCGACGCCCGGGCTTTGACGACCGATAATTATGGCGGCGAAGCGGATCGAGCGCGCCGCACGCTGCAAGTGGTGAAGGTCGCCTGCACGGTCGGGTCTCGATGACCATGGGCTTTGCGTCCCGACTGATCGAGGCGACGCGGCGGCTCGGGCCCTTATGCGTCGGCATCGATCCCCACCCCGGCCGGATCCCCGAATGGTTCGGCGGCGACACGCCGGCCGGCCTCGCCGCTTGGGGGACGGAGCTGGCCCGGGCGGCCGCAGGTCGCGTCGGCATCGTCAAGCCCCAGGTCGGACTCTTCGAGCGCCATGGACCCGAGGGCATGGCCGCCCTGCGGTTCGTCTGCGAAGCTGCGCGAGATGAGGGCCTCTTAATTCTGATGGACGCCAAACGCGGGGATATCGGCTCGACGGCGGAGGGTTACGCCTGCGCCTACTTAGCGGCCGATGCGCCTTTTCCCTGCGACGCCCTGACGGTGAACCCCTATTTGGGCGTCGAGACGCTCGAGCCGTTCGTGGCGGCGGCGGAGGCGGCCGGCAAGGGGGTGGCGGTGCTCGCCCGCACCTCCAATCCGGGATCGGCCGATTTCCAGGCGCGCGATCTCGAGGGCGCCCCGCTCTATGCCCGCGTGGTCGAGGCTTTAGCCCCCTTCATTCGGCGTCTCGAGGACGAAAGCGGCTGGTCGAGCCTGATGCTGGTCGCCGGAGCGACGGGCCCCGATGAGGCGCGGCGTCTTCGAGACCTGGCCCCCTCGGCGCTATTCCTCGTTCCAGGCTACGGCGCCCAGGGCGCAGGCGCCGCCGAGGCGCTCGCAGGCTTCACCCGAGGGTCGGACGGCCGACGTGAGGGCGGCGTCGTCAATGCGTCCCGGTCGGCGGCCTTCCCGCCGGCCGCCGAGGCCGCCGGCTCGCTCGCCGAATGGCGCGTCGCGGTCGAAGCGGCGATCGAGGCGGCCCAGGCCGACCTCGCGACCGCGCTGCCCTAGCGTAACCCTCGACACCGCCGCTTAAGTTCGATCAAATGCAGCTATACCGGCGACAGACCGGGCGGAGATGAGGGAGGCGGCCCTATGGATGGCCAGGGACTGAGACCGATTTTCGTCGGCGGAGCGGCCGCTTTGTTGTTGGCGGCTTGCGGCGGGCCGTCAGACCCGCCTTCCGAACCTAGCGCAGCGGAGGCGACGGAAACAGCGTCCGCCTTCGCCGACGTCGACGCCGAACGCATATTGAATGCGGACGAAAGCCCCGGCGAATGGCTCTCCTATGGTCGGACTTACGACGAACAACGCCACTCGCCGCTCGCCGCGATCAACAGTGGAAACGTCTCAGAGCTCGGCGTCGCTTGGACCTATGATCTCGCAACGGCCCGCGGCGTCGAAGCGACCCCCATCGTGGTCGACGGCGTTATGTACGTCACCTCCGCCTGGTCCATCGTCTACGCGCTGGACGCCCGCACGGGCGACGAGAAATGGGTCTTCGACCCCGGCGTCGACCGGGCGCGCGGGGTGAATGCGTGCTGTGACGTCGTTAATCGCGGCGTCGCCGTATGGGAGGGCAAGGTTTTCGTCGGCACGATCGATGGCCGGCTCATCGCGCTCGACGCAGACACCGGCGAAAGCGTCTGGGACGTCGTCACCGTCGATCAATCGAAGCCCTACACGATCACCGGCGCGCCTCGGGTGGTGAAAGGCCAGGTGCTGATCGGCAATGGCGGGGCCGAGCTCGGCGTGCGCGGCTATCTCTCGGCCTATGACGCCGGCACCGGAGACATGACGTGGCGGTTCTACACCGCCCCCCATCCAGACAAACTGCCCGACGGGGCGGCTTCGGACGCCGTCTGGGCGGAGTTTGCAAACGCGACCTGGGGTGACGATGGCCAGTGGACCGCCGACGGCGGCGGCGGCACCGTTTGGGACTCGATCGTCTATGACGAGGTCAATGATCTCGTCATTTTCGGCGTCGGAAACGGCTCGCCTTGGAACCAGGCCGTTCGCGATCCCTCGGGAGGCGACAACCTCTTCCTCTCCTCGATCGTCGCTGTTCGGCCGGAGACGGGCGACTATGTCTGGCACTTCCAAACCACCCCCGGCGACAACTGGGACTACACGGCGACCCAGACCATCATCCTGGCGGATTTGCCCCTCGGCGAGGGCGGCGCGATGCGGCGCGTCGCAATGCAAGCGCCGAAGAATGGCTTCTTCTATGTCGTCGACGCGGCCACCGGCGCCTTCATTTCGGGCGACGCGTTCGTGCCGATGAACTGGGCGACGGGCCTCGACGACGCCGGCCGGCCGATCGAAGCGGCCGCGGCCCGGTATGGCGAGGTTCCGTTTTTCCAATCGCCGGGGCCCTTAGGCGCGCACAATTGGCATCCCATGGCGTTCACCACAGATCTCGGCCTTGCCTATATCCCGGCGCAAGAGATCCCCCAGGCCTATGCGCTCGATCAATTGTTCTTCGACAAGCCGACAGGTTGGAACACAGGCGCCGATTTCGCCGCCGGCGTGCCGACCGACGCGCCTCCGGAATTGATGCTGGCCCTGCGGTCGAGCCTGAAAGGCCGGCTGATCGCCTGGGATCCGGTGGCGCGGGAGCCGCGTTGGAGCGTGGAACATGACAATGCATGGAATGGGGGCGTTCTATCGACCGCGGGCGGTCTTGTGTTTCAAGGCCGGCTCGAGGGCCTCTTCGCCGCCTATGATGCGGCGACTGGCGACAAGGTGTGGGACTGGAACGTCCGATCCGGCGCGGCCTCCGGGCCCGGAACCTACGAACTCGACGGCGAGCAGTATGTGACGATCACCACCGGCTGGGGGTCGGCCTTCGCGCTCGCCGCAGGCTTTGCGTTTGATGAGACCGTCCCGCCCACCGTCGGGCAGGTCGTTACATTCAAACTGGGCGGGACGGCTGAGATCGCCGCGCTCGATGCGCCGATGATCGAACGGACGCCGAAGGGCGAGGCCTTCGGTGACGAGATCGTGCTCGCCGCCGGGCGCGATCATTATTCCCGGAATTGCGCGGTGTGCCACGGCCCCCTTGCCGTGAGCTCTGGGGTGTTGCCGGATCTCCGTTGGTCGGTCATTTCCGGCGATGCGGCCTCTTGGAACGCGGTGGTTCGGGAGGG
>CAYYNG010000267.1:0-3722 GCA_964472435.1 uncultured Hyphomonadaceae bacterium
CTCGCGGAGACGTTCGTGAACAGAACTGGCGGACGCCGCATCGCCGTCCGGCGCGCGCGCGACCAGATCCCGAATATCGTCGAAAGGCGATTCAGCCGCCGCCGTCTCGCTCACGCGCATCCTCTTCTCGCTGCCGCCGCCACAAGGCACAGCCGTTTTTCCTTTGCAAGCAAACCTTTTGTCATCAGATTGCCGCTACGCTTGCGAAGCCTTCATGCTGATATAGGGTTGCGTTCGTGGTAGACATTCGATCGATCAAAACCCCTTGTGTAAAGGTTTGCGCGGTGGACGGGCGGCGCGGCCTTTGCCTCGGGTGCGGTCGGACGCTGGCCGAGATCGGCGGATGGGCCGCGATGACGGACGCGGAAAGAGACGATGTCTTGGCGGAGTTGCCGGCCCGTATGGCGGCTTTAGGCGCGGAGGAGCCCGCGTCGTGAACTCGAACCAGATCATGCCGATGCTGCTCGTGGCCGGCGCCGTGGCGGTCGCCGTTTCTGTGTTCATCGCGCCCGAAGAACGCGGACCGACCCCGACGCGGGATCCGTCGGCGGCGGTTTTGCGACCGACCCGGAACGACGGGATCAACCCCGCGCCGAATGCGGCGGTCCTGCGCCGCGAGGACGACGGCCATTACTGGGCCCAGGCCGCCGTCGACGGGGTAAAAGTGGATTTCCTGGTCGATACTGGCGCGAGCATCGTCGCCCTCACCTTTCGCGACGCCCAAAGGCTGGGACTGCGGCCTGACCGGCTGGACTATCGCTGGTCGATCCGGACGGCCGGCGGAGAGACCTTTGGCGCTTCAGTGACCCTGGGCGAGATCAAGATCGGAAATGTGAAAGTCGAGAACGTCGACGCCATGGTGATGCGCGACGAGCTGGAGCAATCGCTACTTGGAATGACGTTTTTGGGCGAGCTCTATTCCTACGAGTTCAAAGGCGGCCAGCTGATCATCCGGCAATAGCCTCATAGAGGAGGTTCGCTGCGGCGGCGGCCAGCGCAACGCCGAAAAGCCGGCGCAGCAAGGCAGGGTCCATCGCATGGGCGAGCCGCGCTCCCTGGGGGGCCATCGCGGTCGTCAGCGTCGCGATCAGGACAAAAGCGACGACGTTGACATGGCCGATGGAGCCGGGCGCGAGCCCCTCGCGGCCCCATCCGACCACCATCGCCGCAAGGGCGGCAGGCGCGCCGATCGCGACGCCGAACCCCGCCGCCGTGCCCACCGCCTGGCCGATCGGACGGCCGCACATCGTCATCAAGCTGACGCCGAACGTGCCCCCCCCGATTCCCATAAGGGCAGAGAGCGCGCCGATAAGGGCGCCGAGCGTCCAGCGCGCCGGCCCCTCCGGCAGGCTGTTGGACAGGCGCCAATCGGGCCGGCCGAAATAGAATTGCGCCGCAAGCACAAGCGCGACAATGCCGAAGATCGCGGTGAGGCCGCGGCCCGGGATGAAGGCCGACGCCGCCATGCCCGCCAACGCTCCAAGAACAATCCAGGGCGTCCAGCCGCGCACGACCGTCCAGTCCACGGCGCCATGCCGGTCATGGGCGGCCACCGATCGGATCGAGGTCGCGACGATCGATGCAAGGGACGTGGCGACCGCCATGTGCATCGCCCGTTCCGGATATCCAAGGGCGCTGAACGTATAAAAGAGCGCCGGCACGATGCCGACGCCGCCGCCAATGCCGAAAAGCCCGGCGATCAGTCCGGCGAAGAGGCCGGCGGCCGCCAAAGCGGCGACAAGCGGCAGGTAGGTGAGGATCTCGGCCATGGCCGGCGCCCTCTGACAGCCCGGGCGGCCGCTGGCAAGGCGCGCGCGGCTATCGCACGTCCTCATAGGCCCGGGCGAGCCGCCTTGAGGGAGCCCCGATTCCCCACATCGCACCGATATAAAAGTACGTGAGGTTGGACCGTAACCCGCCCCATTTCTCCACCCGCCGGTCCGATGAATAGACCAATCGATGGATTTGGCGGATCCGGCCACGACCCTCCCGCACAAATCGGAGGCAAAGATCCGCCTCCTCCATGATCGCTTGGCGCGCGTCGAACCCGCCAACCGCCTCGAAATCGGCCCGGCGGCAGAACATCGCCTGATCGCCGAACAGAAGCCGGGCGCCGCGGGCGAAACTCAGGGGCCGGAACAAAAGCGGCGCGTAATAGGTCTTGAGGTAATTGTGCGCGGTCGTCGCCCAGCGGGTTTTCCGGGGGCCGCGCATGACAGACACGAAGCCGCCGCAGGCCGTCCGCGGATCGGCCAAGGCGGCGGCGATCGTCGCTTCGAGATCCCGGGGCGCGAGCGTGTCCGCATGGAGGAAGCAGAGATGATCGGCCGTTGCAGCGGCCGCGCCGGCGTTCATCTGCCCGGCCCTGTTCGGCGGCGCCCAATCGACGATGGTCGCGCCCGCGTCAGCCGCGATCACGCGGGTCTCGTCCACGCTGCCGCCGTCGACCACGATCAGCTCGGCGGCAGGACGATCCATCGCCGCGAGGCTGGAAAGCGTCGCCGGCAAGGCCGCGGCCTCGTTCAGCGCGGGGATGATGACGGCCAGAGACAAGGGATCGACTGCGTCGGCTGATGTCGCACTATGCTACGCCTCGGCCGCCCCGTCGCGCCACATTTTCGTGACGCCGCGGCGGATCATTCCGGCCAGGTTTCGTGACGGGCCTTCATATCGGCGACGCTGGCGGCGAGGATCGCCTCGAGGACGCCCACGTCCACATCGGCGAGCTTATTAATGTAGAGGCAGGCCTTGCCGAGCTTATGTTTGCCAAGACGCCCCAGAGGCTCGCTGAGAGCGCGATAGCCCGGCATGGCGTAGACGACCAGATGGGCTTTCCGGGGCGAGAACCCCGTGACAAAGGCCTCCCCGGCCCGTCCGCTGTCGTATTTGTATCGATACCGGCCGAACCCGATCATCGACGGCCCCCACATCCGGGCCGGCCAGCCGGTGATCCGCCCGATCAGGTCGAGCAGGTGTTCGGCGGCGGCGCGTCGGACCGGGTGGTCGAGCGCAGCGACAAAGGCGGCCGGATCGATCTCCGTGGGTTTGGTCCTAATGTCCGACATTCTCAACCGATCGCGACCCGCGAACCGAGATCGAGGTAGATGATCAACGTTGCTGCAAGCGCTAGGAAAAAAGCCCATATGGCGGCGTTGACCCACGTCGCCCGTGCGGCGTTTTGCTGATCGATCCAGGTCCGCGGTTTGATCCCCTTATAGCGGAAGGCCGCAAGCGCGGCCACCACCAGCGCGGCGACGTTGAGGGCGAGCAGCAGGCCCGCCCGCAGCGCAAGCGGCCATTCTCCGCCGCCAAGGAAAAGTCCGAGCGCCGCTCCGGGCGGCAGCAACGCGGCGGCGACCATCACGCCGACCAGCGTCGTACCCTGCCCGCGCGCGACGGATAGAGCGGCCGCCCCGCCCGCGGCAAGTGCGAGCGCGACGCCGTCGAGCCGCACTTCGGCGCGGGACAGGAGCTCGCGGCTCTCTAAATTCAGCGGCATGACGAAAGAGAGGAGGAAGGCGACGATCAGGGCGAACGCCACGCCCGCCGCCAGGGTCGTAGCCGCTTGTCTCAGCATCGGCGCAAGACCAAGCGAGGCCGCCATGGAAAAGGCGAGGATCGGCCCTAGAAGCGGCGCGATCACCATGGCGCCGATGACCGCCGCCGCGCCGTCGGCGTTGAGGCCGACGGCGGCGGCGATGGTGGATAAACCGGCCATGATC